>JAHECQ010000521.1:2674-3058 GCA_024641625.1 Acidimicrobiales bacterium
CACCGCCATGACGAATCAGTCGGTCGGCTCCGGCGACGAGCAGCAGCAGGGTGGGAGGGGCTGTCACCGGGACGCCATGTGCCCGGGCCACTCGCCGCCGGGCAAGCTCCCGGTGGAGATGCTTGACGATGGCGATGGCTTGGAGTTCGTCGCGTACTGCCACCGCTCCACAGTGGGGGAACGCCGCCACGCTGGCGAGATCGCGACCGTCGAGATCGATGGCGAAGAGGTGGAGCCGATCCGGGGAGCGCACCACGCACGCCGAGGTGGCGATGGTGACGAGGGCGTCGGCCAACTCGTCAGGCGTCACGCCCAACAAGAGCAGGAGCTCGTCGTCGGTCCGCAGCAGGTGTGGGGCATGGCATTGCTCATCGGGCCGGTCCT
>JAHECQ010000522.1 GCA_024641625.1 Acidimicrobiales bacterium
GGGCCGCTGTCGCGGGTGTGGCGGTCCCGAGTCCGGTCGTCTCCACTCGAACTCCCACGACCGTCCCCCTGCTAACGAATGCTCGTTAGCTTGATCGAGTCCGAGCGGTCGAGTCAAACCTGCGATCGAGTCGAACCGTGGTCGGATACGGCGGGAGTTCAGGTGAGCGCGATTCCCCGGTACCCGTCGCCGGCCACGTCCTGGAGTCGCCGGGTGTATCTCGGCCCGCCACCGTTGTAGATGTTGTACCGCATCTTGCCGTACTCGTGACCTTCGAGGTTCGAGTTGTAGCCGGTGATCCAACTCTTGGCCGTCCGGAGCAGCAGCGGCTCGTACATGTCGGCGACATGCTCCACCCACGCCTGTTCGGCGTCGGGCATTGCCTCGAACCGATGGAGATCGTTGGCCCACAGGTGTTCGAGGAACGGGGTCGTCCAGTCGACCGCGAGTTCGGCCCCGCGAGGGAAGTTGGTGGCGGCGGTCTGAGGCCCGGCGAGCATGATCAGGTTGGGGAACCCGCTGACCATGAGACCGAGATAGGTGATCGGTCCATCGGACCATTTGTCCCGCAGCTTTTGGCCGTCGACACCCTGGATGTCGATGCGATCGAAGGCACCGGTGAAGGCGTCGAAACCGGTGGCGTACACGATGACGTCGAACTCGAAGTCGCGTTCGGAGGTACGAAGCCCATTCGCCGTGATCTGCTCGATCGGCGCCGCCGCGGCGTCGACGAGGTGGACGTTGGGGCGGTTGTAGGCCTCGAAGTAGTGCGTCTCGAGCGGGACCCGCTGGATGCCGAAGCCATGATCCTTGGGGATCAGCTTCTCGGCCAACTCGGGATCGTCGACGCGGCCACGGATACGGTCGGCGATGTACTCGGAGAACTCGGCGTTGGCCTCTTCGTTCATGAAGATCTCGGTGAAGTTCTGCAACCAGATGCCGAATCCGGGCCCGTCGTAGAGCCGATCCCACAGTTCGAGACGATCCTCGCGCGAGACCTCGTAGAAGCCGCGGCGATCGGGCTCGTGTTCGAACCCGCCCGGTGTCCGGGCACAAGCGGCGAAGATCTCGTCGTAGCGTCGGCGGATGTCGGCCATCTCCTCGTCGGAGATGGGCGCATTGTTCAGCGGCGCCGCCCAGTTGGGGCGACGCTGGAAGACGGTGAGATCGGCGGCGACCTTGGCGACCTCGGGAATCAGCTGGATGGCCGTGGCCCCGGTGCCGATGACGGCAACGCGTTTGCCGGCGAGGTCGACGGCATCGGGCCAGTCGAAGGGGTGGAACGACTCACCGAGGAAGGTGTCCATGCCATCGAATGTCGGCGTGGTCGGGATGGACAGCACGCCGATGGCCGTGAGTACCACGTGCGTGGTGATCTCACGTCCATCGTGCAGCCGAAGCGTCCAGGAATTGGTGTCCTCGTCGAAGGTCATGGCCTCGACCCGGCAGTTGAACTGCATGTACTGACGGAGATCGAACTTGTCGGCGACGAAGTTCAAGTAGCGAAGCGTCTCCGGTTGCGGCGAGAACTGTTCGGTCCAGTGCCACTCCTCGAGGAGCTCCTTGGAGAACGAGTAGCCGTAGGTGAAGCTCTCGGAATCGAACCTCGCACCTGGGTATCGATTCTTGAACCAGGTGCCGCCGAGGTCTTCGTTGCCGTCGAGAACGACGGCATTGACCCCGAGGTCGGTCAGCCGCTTGATCTGATAGATCCCGGCGACGCCGGCACCGATGATGACGACCTCGTAATCGGTCATGGATGTACTCCTGTTGTCGGAGCCTTGCGTCGGCTCAGGTTGTGTCGGCACAGGTCGTGTCAGTTCAGGAAGTCGGGCTCGTCCTGTACGAGCAAGTCCCAGAACGGCTGGAATTGGAACCAACCGAGGAAGTCGTGCCCCTGTTGCTCGTAGCCCATCCGAGCGAGATGGTCGGGGACCTCGATGGGAGTTCCTGCGGCCTCGGCGACCAGTTGACTCTGGCAGCACCGCTCGAGAGCGATGAACCACCAGACCGCGGCGTCGACCGAGCCACCACAGGTGATCAGGCCGTGGTTCTGATGGATCAGTGCCTTCTTGTCGCCGAGGCTCCTCGCCATGGCGGCGCCATCGGCGGGGTCGAGCACGACAGCCCCGCCTCCTTCGGCGTGGAGGGCCACGTCGTTGTAGAACGCCGTGGCGTCCTGGGTGATCATCTTGAGCGGCTTGCCCATGGCCGAGAACGTGCGGCCGTACATCGAATGAGTGTGAGCGGCGGCGATGATGTCGGGGCGGGCGTGGTGAATCGAGGAGTGGATGGCGAAGGCTGCGGTGTTGACCGGCTGATCGCCGACGACCACGGCTCCGGTGTGATCGACACAGATGAGGTCCGACACCCGCATCATCTTGAAGTTGCGTCCGAGCGGGTTGACCCAGAATCGATCGGGGAACTCGGGATCTCGGACGGTGACATGGCCGGCCACCCCCTCGGCCAGGTTGAGGCGCCCGAGGGTGCGAAGGCCGGCGGCCAGGCGTTGCTTGCGGTGGAGTCGTTCGGCTTCGACATCGTGGAACACCGGTTGTTGGGGGATCCCGGTGATCGTCGGTTTCGTTTCGCGGGCTTGGAGGTCGGTCATCGTGCGTCCTTCGGGTTCCGGGGTTCCCAACGTACTACACGGGTCGCTGCCGGGACTCAGTCGACGTAGCGGCGGACCTTCATCCGCTTGCCGCGAAGGTTGCCGGCGTCGATCTGGGCGATCACGTGATCGACCGATGCTTCGGGCACTCCCACGATCGAATAGTTGTCGGTGATCTTGATGGGGCCGATCTCGGCGCCCCGCAGCCCTGCTTGATTGGCAATCGCGCCGACCAGATCTCCTGGCTGAATACCGACCTTGCGGCCGAGGCCGACGTAGACGAACCCGGTGCCGTCGCGGCCCCCGGCCCGTGAGCCTCCCTTGACCTTGCCTCGGTCGTGCTTGCCCTTGTCCTTGACGTCACCCTTGTTCCAGTCGCCCTTGGACTTGGTCTTGGCGCTGTCCTTCTCCTTGAACTTGCCGTCCTTGGCCTTCCCTTTCTCGC
>JAHECQ010000091.1 GCA_024641625.1 Acidimicrobiales bacterium
GCGAAAGCTTCGTTCGAATGAGCTGCCGGCTCGCCCTCAGCGATCGGCGCGTCTCGCGACTCCTCAGCCACGACGCCAAGGCTTGGATCCGGGCGCTGGCCGATGACCCGGCATCGATCATCGACGCCGCGTGCTCGGTCACCGGGGTTGCCGACGACGACCGAGTCGACGAGGTCCGCAGCCACCTCTGCCAGCTCCCCGGGTGGTCGGGTCTGGCCAAGTGGCGCAACCAATGGGCCCAGGCCGACGAGACCAGGCCGCTGCTGGCACCCATCGACGTCGTGGCCGGTCGGGCGCTGCTCGTTGCCGCCATCACCGGCCACCGAGGTGCTCAAACGATCGGCGACACTGGAACGCCGGCCTTACGCACCCCGGCCCCCGGCACAGCTCTCGATCACACAGCTCTCGATCACACAGCTCTCGATCAGCCAGTGCTCGACGCTCGCGTGGACGCAGTCGCGCAGTCGCCAGCGCTTGCCGGAGGCGCGGTCGATCGCGCCGTCATCGCCGACGTGCTCTCACACGTGCCGGCCGAGGCTCGAGCCGGGGTATGGCTCGAGGCCCAGGAGCGTTCGCTCGACGCCCGTCTCCTGTCCATGCTCGATCGCCTCGACCCCGGCAAGCGAACCGAACGACCCAACGCCCAACTGGTGTTCTGCATCGACGTACGCTCCGAAGGCCTGAGGCGCCACCTGGAAGATCTCCACAACGTCGAGACGCTCGGATTTGCCGGATTCTTCGGTGTCCCGATGCGCATCCGGCGACTCGGGTGGGACCACCACGAAGCTCGCTGCCCCGTGTTGGTGTCCCCCGCCATCCAAGCGACCGAGCACCCGCGGATCGAGGCCGTCAGCGCCATTGCCCAACAGCTGGCCCGCAAGGGCGCCGCGGCCGGCATCCGAGCCGCACACTCCGGAGCCAAGCATGGACCCGGCGCTGCCTTCGCACTGGCGGAGACTGCCGGCTGGCTGCTCGGCCCACGCTCGGCGGCACGCACCTTCCTCCCTCGGCAACCGGCGCCGCCGAGGACCGTACCGACCCGTATGATCCTCGACGATGACGAGGTCCTGCTCGAGCAGCGAGTCTTCTTTGCCGAATCGGTACTCCATACCATGGGGCTGACCGACCGGTTCGCACCGATCGTGGTGCTCTGCGGCCATACCAGCACGACCACCAACAATCCCCATGCGACCGCCTTGGAATGCGGCGCCTGCGCCGGAGCAGCCGGAGAGGACAACGCCCGAGCGGTCGCGGCCCTGCTCAACTCCCTCGACGTGCGGCACGGTCTCGACGAACGAGGTATCTCGATTCCCGACGACACCCACTTCCTCCCCGCCCTCCACGACACCGTCAGCGACCGGGTGACCTTCCTCGACCTCGCCGACGCGTCGCCCGGCCACCGACCGGCGATCGAAGAACTCCGGCTTGCCCTCGACCATGCCGGACGAACGCAGGCCCTGGCCCGAAGTCGTCACCTGCCCGGACCATCCGGCCGCGTTGCTGCCCGCGGCACCGACTGGGCCCAGGTGCGACCCGAGTGGGGCCTGGCTCGCAACGCCGCCTTCGTCATCGGCCCACGTTCGATCACTGAGGGACTCGATCTCGATGGGAGGGCCTTCCTCCACAGCTACGACGCCGACAACGACCCAACCGGAAAGGTCCTCGAGACGATCATGACCGCACCCCTGATCGTCGGTCATTGGATCTCGTCGCAGTACTACTTCTCGACCGTGGATCCCGAGGTCTTCGGTGCCGGCAACAAGCTACTGCACAACCCCATCGGGACGACCGGTGTCGTCTCGGGCGACAGCGGCGACCTATGCGTCGGTCTGCCCCGACAAAGCACCCACATCGATGGCGCTCCCTTCCATCAGCCCGTGCGACTCCTGGCCATCATCCAAGCCGACCTCAACCGAATCGAGGCCATCATCGCCAACAATCCGATCCTGCAGTCCCTGACCGGAGGCTCATGGATCCGCATCGCCGCCCGCTCGCACCCTCACGATCGTTGGTCGACCCGCACAGCTGCGGGAACCTGGATCGAGACGCCACGAGCATTCGATCCTCAACCCACCCTCGCCCTCACCACGGAGCTCTCATGAAGAACTGGACCGGCCTCACCCCCATGGCGCGTATCGAAGTCGTGATCGACGGCGAGCACGTGCCCACCATCCGCGATCTCCTACTCTCGGCCGGAGCTACCGGCTACACCGCAGTCCATGGCGTCTCCGGCTTCGGACATGGCGGTCAACACGAAGGCAGGCTGCTGTTCAACGACCGCAACAGCCTCTCGATGGTCATCAGCATCGTGCCCATCGACAGCGCAGAGCCCCTCATCGCCGGGATACGAAAAGTGCTGGAACTCCGGCACGGCGTCATGTTCGTCAGCGAGACCCATGTCAGCCGCGCCGAGTACTTTCGTCCCGCCCAGGATTGACGCTGACCGACTGGTGAGTCGGCATGGGCCGTATGTTCGAGGTCACTCACAGACCTCGTGGACCTCGATCTGTGCTGGGCGTTCCGTCTTGTCGACCCCTGGGGCAGCACCTACGAGCTCAACTGCTACGACTACCGACGAGTCAAAGTCGAATTGGTGGAGGCCGACGCAATCGTGCCTGTCCGTTGCCGGCCTCACGAGCGCTACCCGCCATGGGTCCACTCCCGACTGCGGTGACCGAACACCGCCGGCACGTCCACGGCGACCATCAGGATCTGCTCTCGGAGACCTGAGCCACGAGGTTCTCGAGGATGCCGACGCCCATCGTCATCTTGCGGAAGAACGAAGCGGAATGGGGAATGAGCGTGAATCGCGGATGCGGCATCCACAGCGCCCGCAGGCGCGCATCGAGGTCGACGGCTTGTTGTTGGGTCTCGGTGCGGAACCGATTCTCGCTTTCGAATCCATGTCCCCCGCACGCCGCTGACTCGAAGAAGATCACCGCGTCATAGCGAGACAGCTCGTGTTGATGGGTGGAACCCACCGAGGCAAAGAACTCGTCGGCGCCCTCGGGCCAGTACGCACCGCCGTCAACGGTTCCTCGGTCGCACAGCAGAATGCGGTCGGGATACTGGGCAGCCTGGATGTGTTCCAAGTTGCGTTGGACGTGGTAGACGGCCGCTTGCGCGCTTCGCGCCGCGTCTGGGGCGACGGGACGAGGAAATCCGCCCGAGAACAGCAACGTCGCCGCCTCGGGCACGACGATCACGCGATCACCGATCTCTCGCCGGAACAGGTCGGCAGCAGTGGTCTTGCCGCCACCAGGCCCACCGGTCAAGACGATCCGGAACGGGCCACCTTCACGGGTGCGGTTCGACACGTCCGGAAGCACGTTCGTCGTTCGGGAGACCGACAGCCGCGGTCAACCGCGAGCGCTCGGAGTGGCCATGTCCGAGGGGGAACTGTCGTCGTGGTTCAGCAACGCAAGCCGATGGGTCAGCCAACTGATCATCGTGTGGACGACGAGCGCCACGAGTCCGTACACGATCATGGCGAACAGCACCGACGTCTCGAAC
Organism: Acidimicrobiales bacterium; assembly: GCA_024641625.1. GTDB lineage: Bacteria > Actinomycetota > Acidimicrobiia > Acidimicrobiales > SZUA-35 > JAHECQ01. Next base: position 3,514 of record JAHECQ010000091.1, read on the forward strand.
ACCGACTCGATTTCATTGCCTGCGGTGGTGCCCAACTCGATGGGTGTGAAGATGCCCCGGAACGGCGTCATCGTCCGATCGAGGCTGCGGTACGCCCACTCGGTGAACCCGGCATCCGGATTGGCCCCGAAGAGGAGAAGGAAGAACCCCAGGAACAGGATCACCTCAATGGCCAGGACATAGGCATACACGAGGTAGGTGACCCCGCGAATCAGCCAGAGACTCCATCGACTGGCCTGCATCAGCTGGTCATTGGTTCGCTGGTCCATTCTTGGCCTTCCCTCTGTTCTCGCCCACTTGGACTTCTGTGTTGCCCGGTCGGGATCGCCTCGCTCGACTCGCGGGGTGAACGACCGGTGCATCCTCTCTCACCATCGGCCGTGGCCACCAAATCATGACAGATACCGTCACGCGAGGCATGGAACCACCCGACGCGGTGCTCTCCCATCGCTACTGCGGGCGCCGATCCGGTCCGGCCGAGTCCGGTTCGACTTCGCTCCACCGCCTGATTCATCCCGCCGACAACGGGTCCGGGAACGAGCCGATCGCCGAAGGACCACCATCACCGGGCTCTCGGCGTCCGGCCGCCCTCCTCGTGACTGAAGTTCGGGTCCTGACTCAGGGCAACGGTGCCGAACCTGCCCTCCTCCAGCTCACCGAGCACCTCCTCGATCGGGGTCGGCAGAATCCGCATCGGCCCCCGGAAGGGATCGCTGATGGCGACCACCAGCGCCAGGTCCAGGGCGATCAGCACCACGAGCCCGCCGATGATGATGGTCACCCAATCGTCGAGGCCGACCGCCACCGCGATCGCGTTGAGACAGAGCACGACCCCACTGACGAACGCAAGGAGAAAAAGCGGGGCCGGCAAGCCGTGACCCGACAGATTCAGGCGGTCGCGCCGCGACACCGCCACTCCCTCGGCCGCGGCCAACGCGTCAGCCGACACTGCGGTCCCCACCCCGGGCGCGGTGGCGTCGACCCGTACGACGCGTTCCAGCTGCGACAAAGCCGCCGCCGCCTGCGGTGATCCCGCCCGTTCGTGCTGCAGCGTGTCCCACTCGATCTCGAGCACGGCCTGCAGATACCGAACCAGCAAGAGCCGTACACGTTCACCATCGATCCCGGGGGACTGACTCGCCAGCGCCAAACGGATGGCCGCATCGGCCTCGCAGCCCACCGTGCCCTCTGCGCTACGACTTCGATTCCACTGATTCGTGATGACGAAGGCGGTGAGCAGCGCGAACAGGACACCTACCGCCGGCATGAGCCGACCCGCTGCGGTCGCCATTGCCGCTCGATCGGCTTCGTTGACCACTGCGCTGAGCACCAACCCGACGAACGTGGTCCAGCCCACGAACCAGATCAGGAACCCGCCGAACAGCAGAGCCGAAGACCATTCCGACAGCCCCGACAGTCCAGCCTCGAACCGGGCCCACACCCACCAGGTCTGCCGCGTGGCCCTCACACGACGTCACGGTACTGAACGGCGAGGAGGCCGAAGATCGCCGGCACTGCGGCCCAGGCAAGCATGGCCGCGATTGCGGCGGGGCGGCTGACCTCATCGCCGACACCGGCGAGGACGTTGGCCAACACATTGGGCATCCATGACGCGGTGCCATTGGCCAGCTGGACGACGAGCGGCGGCGCGACGATCAGGGCCAGTACGGTCGTGGTGACCGAGCCACCAACGTTGCGGATGACCGCTCCGATTCCTGCGCCGAGCACTGCACCGGCGGCGCCGGTGAAGGTTGACGAGGCGAGAACCTCGGTGACATTCCCCGCCGAGACGAGGAACCCGAACTCGGTGGTCGGCAAGGCCAAGGCGATGGCGACGATGGTCATGCCGGCACCGATGAAGCTGAGCACCGCGCCGCCGAGGGCGACGGCAATGAGCTGCGCCAACACGGCACGATGACGTCGAGGGGAAGCCAGGAATGTGGGGACGACGGTGCGGTGTCCATATTCCCGGGCGACAGCGATCGCGCCGAACAAGCCGGATCCCATGAAGGCGTTGGCGGCGAATGCCATCAGCGACTGCTGGTCGGCTTCGGTCGAGATGAAGGTCTTGCTCCCGTCCATGTCAGTCCCGACAACGACCGCAAAGGCGTTGATGGCGGCGATGGATGCAAGCACGCCCAAGAACGCCAAGGGCATCTTGGTGCTGCTGAGCTTGCGGAGTTCGGATCGGATGAGTCGGTCCATGTTCACGGCTGGGTGCCCTCCTGGGTGGGTTTTGTGGTCCAGTTCAGGAAGAGCTCTTCGAGCGATCCGGCATGGGGTGACAGCTCGCGCAACACGAATCCGTTGGTGAAGGCCCGTTCGCCGATCTCGTCGATGGCCATGCCTCTCACGATGAGTCCGTCGTCGTCCTCGGTTTCGGTCGTCGCGCCGGCCTGTTCCAGGACGGCGGCAAGCGGGACCGGGTTGGCAGTGCGAACCAACGACGCGCTCTGCTGGAGCTCGGCCAGGGCGCCGTGGGTGACGAGTCGGCCCTCGTTGATGACGATCACGTCGTCAGCGAGATGTTCGACCTCCGACAGCAGATGGCTGGAGACGAACACGGTGCCACCATCGGCAGCGTGGCCTCGCAAGAGGTCACGCAGAGCACGGATGCCCTGAGGGTCGAGGCCATTGCCGGGCTCGTCGAGGACCAGGACCGCCGGGTCGCCCAGCAGCGCAGCTGCCAGGCCGAGACGTTGACGCATCCCCAGCGAGTAGGCGCCTGCTCGTCGGCCTGCTGCACCGGCGAGACCGACCTGTTCGAGAATCTCGTCGATCCGAGTCTTGGGGATGCCGGTCGCCTCGGCCAGGATCCGCAAATGGTTGTACCCACTGCGTCCCGGATGAAAAGCGTCGGACTCGACGATCGCTCCCACGGTCCGCGCCGGATCGGGCAGCTCCCGATAGCGCCTCCCCCCGATCGTCGCTCGGCCGGCGTCGGCAGCCGCGAGATCGAGCAGGATCTTCATCGTGGTGGACTTGCCCGATCCATTCGGCCCGAGGAAGCCCGTGACCCGTCCAGGCGGGACGGTGAAGCTCAGGTCGTCGACCACGGCGTGCTTCCCATAGCGTTTGGTGACGTGGTCGACCTGCAAGGCATAGCCGGCTGTTGATGAAGCAGTCATTGGTATCACCCAGGTTTCGTTGCGATCCCCAGTCATGTTCGCGCCATCTCCCAGGCTCGGGGCAGGGCCAAAGGTCCGCGTCGGGTCGGCAACGGCGCGGCCGATGGGTGCCGACGCAACGGAAACGACCCTGTACAGGGCCCCTCGTCCGTGTCATCATGCGCGAATGGGGACAGAGCCGAGCTACCTTCCGTTGTTGCGCCAGATTGCGAACGCCGAGTGCAACGCGGAGGTCTACCTTTCGGCCTGGGCCGAGGCGACCCCTTCCGAGGGCGTCCGCCGGGTCATTGCCACGGTCGCGTTGCGCGAAGGAGAGCACACCAAGGCCTTCCAGAAGCGAATCTGTGAGCTGGGATACGACGTGACCATCGAGGAGGCCCCCCAGACTGCCGATCGCACCGCCATCGCCGGCGCCGCAGACCTCACCGATCGAGAGAAGTTCGAGAAACTCGGCCTGGGCGCACCCCCGGACCCCTCCACCCCCGATCGGTGGACGAGCTTCCTGGACGACAGCACCATCGATGTCGCCACGAGCGAGCTCCTGGGTCGATTCATCGGCGAGGAACGCGACAGCGTCCGCATGTTCGCCGATTGCTACCGGGCATTGTGCTCAGACGATGAGCCCATCGCCTCGACCCGACAGACGGAGAGCCGGCTCGACCGCATCGAGCAGATGCTCGAGAACCTGGCTGCGAAACTCGACCTTGTCACGGGTCCGTCCGCTGTCACCGAGGAGGAGTTCCGTGCCGGACTTCGGCGCGACGGGTTCGATGACGAGATCCGCATCTCGGACTACGAGCCCGGCGTCACCGGCGAACTGCATTGCCACGAATTCTCCGCCAGGATCCTGGTCCTCGATGGCGAGTTCATCCTCCGCTACGAAGACGGCCCACAGAGCTACACCCGAGGGCAGTGTTGCCAGCTCGACGCCGGCACCATGCACGCGGAGTGCACCGGCGGAAGCTCCGCTCGTGTGTTGGCCGGTCTGAAGCATCGTCCGACCACCTGACACCAGCAGCCCTTCGCGCTCAGAGAGGGATCCGGTAGAGCGCAGCGGCGTTGTCCTGCAGCACGCGTCGGCGCGTGTCCTCGTCGAGATCGGCCAGCGTCGATCGGAGGTGGTTCTGACCCTCGGGATAGAGACAGGTCGGGTGGGGGAAGTCCGTCTCGAACAGCACCGTCTCGGCGCCCAGGCACTCGATTGCGCTCTTCAGTCCCGACCGCTCGAACCAGAAGCAACTGTAGAACTGGCGCTTGTAGTACTCCGACGGGAGCAGCTTCAGCTTCTTGCGGTCGTTGGGCATGGTCTCGCCCATCTCATAATCGAGTGCATCGAGATAGAAGGGCAGCCAACCCACGCCGGACTCGACCGACACGAACTTGCAGCCAGGGAAGCGCTCGGCGACCCCCGCATAGATCAGGTTCCCGATGATCCTCGCGTTGCCCATGAAGAGGTTGGCCGAGCCGAGGGCGAGACGAGTCTCGTTGCCATGCGTCGGCCAGGACGTCTTGCCATAGAAATCCATCTCTCGCTGACTCGAACCGATGTGGAAGTTGATCGACATCCGGAGTTCCTCACAGGCGGCGAAGAACGGTTCCCACTCGGGCTGGGAGAGGTCCGGCAGGCCGGCATCCTCGGGATTCGAACAGGTGACGACTCCCCGAAGACCCATGGCCGCGCAACGCCGAACCTCGACAACGGCAGCCTCGATGTCCCACCACGGCACCAGCGCCATGGTGAAGATGCGGTCGTTGGACTGCTCCTGATGCTCGGCGCCGGCGTCGTTGTAGATCTGGGCGCAGAGGAGTCGAAGCGCCGCGTCTTCGACCTGGAGAAACGCCTGGTTCCCGAAGCCGGCCAGGTTCGGGTACATGATCTGAGCGTGGACGCCGTGGCGGTCCATCATCTCGAGGCGGGCCGGGATCTGGGAAGACGCGGCATGGACCTCGTTGTACGGGAGCTTCATCCAGCTGACGCCGTAGATCTTGTCGCCGCTCGGGTCCACCACACTCGATGCGCCGGTGCCACCGAGGTCGATGCCATCGCCGATGATCCAGCGCATACGGCCATTGATCTCGCATTGTCGCGGTACGACGTCTCGGTATCTGGCTGAAGCGCGCGATGTCCAGAGATCTGCCGGTTCGGACAGGTGGGTATCGGTGTCGATGATCTTGATGCCGGCGAGGATGTCGGTGTCGTGGGTGGAGTCGGTTGTCGTCATGGCTTGGCCCCCGTCGTGGTTCCTGCTGCGGATGTTAGACCGCAACGCTCAACGGCCGATCATCATCGCGGCGACGCCGTTCGGCACAGCGCCGCGCCCAACCGGTTCCGGGGCAAACGCCCGGAGGATGCGGACCGAGCGAGGGGGCGACGATTGCCGCTAGTGGCCGGCGTCCAAGACTTCCCGGATCACCCCGAGCCAGCGTTCGAGATGCGTGTCGCCGAGGTGCGTGGCGAGGGCTTCGCCACGTCCGGCCTCACCGAAGCGATGGGCGAGATCGGGATCATCGAGCAGCCGGCACACTGCGGTGCCGAAAGCCGACAGATCCGAAGGATCGTCGATGAGGAAACCGGTCGTGCTGTCGATGACCTGATCGACGATGCCACCTACTGCGCTGGCCACGACCGGTACGCCTTTGAACATTGCCTCGGCAATCGTCAGCCCGAAGCCCTCGGCCAGACTCTTCTGGCTCACGACGGCGGCGTGCCGCTGGAGTGCATTCACGATCACTGCGTTCTCGTCCAGATCGTGCATGGGAACACACACGAGCTGCACACGCCGGCGCACCGCATGGGGAAGCTCCCGCCACCGCCGCCAGCATTCCTGGAGGACCGCGCCGCCCTCGGGATCGTCAGCCACCGCAGTGACCACTGGACCAGCGAGAACCAACTGCGCCTCGCGACCCGAATCGACATAGGAAGCGAAGGCCGACATCACCCCGACCATGTCCTTCATCCGATCCCACCGCGAGATCTGCACGACGAGCGGTATCTCCGGCGTTGGCGGTGGCCCTGTCCGAATCACGTCGCAGTAGCTCTCGACCCGTCCGGGCGACCCATCGATGCGTTCGTACGTCGTGTCGCCCACGCGACCGCTGACGATCCCCACATGCGTCAGGATCGCTTCGACGGTGACGTCACTCAGCTCTTGGTTCTTCGGGGAGAACGGGTCGATCGACGGCCAGATGATCGAGCACCTGTCCTCGGGAACCCACGAGGGCGAGAAGCGAGCGTCGGTGAACACATAGTGGTCGACGAACGGCTCGAGGTATTGCCGGAGGAACTCCCATCCCACGGCGCTGTGCTCGTTCTGCTCGTCCAGGCCGACGTGACTTCGCCAGACCACGTAGCACCCCAAGGACTTCAAACGCTGGGCGAGCCCGGCAGTCTGTGGATCGTGCAGCACCACGACATCGCCTGCTCGGGCCGAGGCGGCAACGTCGTGGCCATTGGCCGCCATCGTGCGTTCGTAGACATCATGTTCTGCCGGTCCGAGTGGTCCGCCGTCGCCCGGGTCCCCGTACAGGTGGTTGTGGAGACGCTTCGTCACAGCGAAGAACGGCGCGTCGGCTTCGATCACCAGCCACCTCGCGTCGATTCCCATGTGACGCAGATATCCCAACAGCACGTGCAGCATCTCGGCCACACCGCCTCCGGCAGCCGTCGAATTGATGTTGAACACGCACTTCCCGGCCAGCAGCAGTCGGGCCTCCTCGGCCAGCGACAAGAGGGCGTCGGTGCGCTCGGGGCCGATCACCGAGGCGAAGCGAAATGGGTCCCGACTTTGAATCATGACGTTGCTCACGCTTCCAGTATTGCCAGCTGCCCGGCAATCGCGGCGAACTACTGTCGTTCGAACCAGCCTCGTTCCACCGCGGTGGACATTGCCTGATCGACATTGATCACTCGAGGGCCGTCGCGCTCCACCCAGAGCTCTGCGGTCTGCCCGTCGTGCAGTTGGACCTTGCGTTCGCCATCGAAGGCCAAAATCATCGGGCCTTGCACCGTCACCCGCTCCCCCAGCATCAAAGGCCGAACGCCATCGATGCCGACCCGTTCGTGGTGGCCAGGGGCGGTCGGCGCCGTGACCCACCGGCTCGCCGAACTCGGGGACGCGAACTGCACCGCCAACCCACCTTCGTACTCCGGCGACACGGGATGCAGGCGCCCCCCTACCGACGAGAACCCGATAGCTGTCGGGTCCGCCCGTGTCAGCACGAGCGTCACCATTGTTTCGGGGTCGAACAACTCGAAGGAGCCCACGAAGCGGTCTCGCACGGCCACTGCGTCGACCAGGGCGATGTCGTGTACGGACTCGCCGGCGACGTTGTCGTAGAGGATGTGGATCACCTTGGCCGGCCGAGCGACGTCCGCCACATCGACGACTCCGCCGGCCACCAGGCCGATCACCGTGCCGGCAATCGTGGGCTCCACGAAGATCGGGAACGAGTTGTTCGTGCCGGTGGACAGGGGCAACAGCGGCAGGTCGCGCCAACCGAGCGTGGCCGCCCGATTGGTCCCGTCACCGCCGAGGGTGACCACCGCAGCGGCTCCCAGTTCCTCCAGGCGAGCCGCCGCTGCGGTCGTGTCGCTCTCGTTGTACACCGGCACGATGTCGAGTCGCGCCACCTTCAGCCCAGGCCAATTCTCCGTGGCGCGGCGAATGATGCCGTGCGGTTCGGGCAACACCCGCCAATCCACCTCCGACACCGATGCCGCACCGAGCATCACCCGGCGGACGATGCTGATCTTGTCGGTCA
>JAHECQ010000523.1:0-1653 GCA_024641625.1 Acidimicrobiales bacterium
CTCGCAGCTGCTGGTACGTGGCGATCGCTGAGACTTCACACACAGAGATCGCCGCCCGCTCCACCGGCGCTCGTCCGAGCACTGTGTGCTCTGGTCAAGCCGGTCTGGTCAGCAGCTCATGGGCCAACCGAAGGGTCTCTGCTTCGGTGTCGGGATCGTTTTCGGCGGCGGCGCTTCGACCGATGCGTTGGAATTCCGTGAGCTCGATGGGCTCGATCGAGCCGGTGCCTGCTGCGGCCTCGACCGCCGCGATGGCCACGAGCATCGCCTGTTGGCGATCGCCGCGTGCAGCCACTGCCTCGGCGGTCTCCAGCAGCCGCAGGGGAAGCGTTGCCGAGCTGGTGCCGGCCTGTACACGCAGTGCAGCAAGCTGGCTCATCAGACGATCGGCCGCCAGTGCCCCGAGGCCGACGAACAGCATCACCAGGCCCAGCCAGTTGGGGGCCCTGGTCAGTACTGCCACCAGCGCGCCCACGACCCAGCCCAGCTCCAGTCTGGTCTCGAGCCCGGCATAGGCGCGACCACGGCGGGCATGGGGCGCCTCGGTCTGGACCACGCCGTCGAAGGCGCGACGCCCGACCGATCCGGCGAGACCGAGCGCAGCCCCGACGGCCATCGCGGTCACCTGGTGGAAGCGCAACGATGCCAGACCGGCGACCGCCGACGGGAGGAACAGCGACGCAGTGAGCATCAGTTGCTCGTCGTAACGCGCCCGCAGAATCGGAGCGAGATAGGTGCCACCGAAGCCACCGATCGCCCCGGCAACACCAACACTGGCGATCTCCCATGCCGGGGCCCCGGAGGTCTTCAGCGCGAACCCGATGTGGAACACCGCCAAGCCGGTCGCCATACGAAGGGCAACCATTGCCACCGTCGCGCTCTGGACGCCGGGGCCGTGCATCTCGGTGTCCTCGACGATGGCGGAGGCCGGAACCTCCCCGGTGGGCCTCGGAATCTTCAGGGCGGTCAACGCACCGAGCGCGTACACCGCGCCGGCCCCTCGAAGTACCCACGGCGCATCGCTGAGGCGGAGCACGGCCAGGCCGGCGAGGCCGCCCACCAGGCCGGCAACTGCACCGATTCGCGCCAGACGCGAATTGACCACGACCAGGTGGTCTCGCTCGACGAGGCTGGGTACCAGTGCGTTCCGGCCCACGACGTACGTCTTGGCCAACACCACGAGCACGAAGGCCTCTGGATAGAGAAGCAGGGTCTTCAGCTGCGAGGCCAACAGGATCGCAACAACGGCGCGACCGCCGAGCGAGATCACCATGATGGCTCGGTGCCCGTTGTGTCGCCGGTCGATGAACGGACCGATGAGCGGGGCCAACACCGCGAATGGCGCCATGGTCAACGCCAGATAGAGCAGGATGCGGGGCCGAGCGGCGTCGACGCTCACATTGAAGAACAGCGACCCGACGAGGGACAGGGCGAACATCGCCTCGCCCGCGCTGTGAAACGCCTGGACGGGGATGAGGCTGGCGGCACCGGAGTCGCCGAGCATGGTTCGGCGGAGGGAGCGAACGGTCATGGCGAGGTCGGGAACCCCTCAGGTTCGGTGGCCTCTGGATCGTGGACCATTCGCCAGGTGGCGTCATCGGAGGCGAACGAATAACGGTAGGCCCTGATGTCGTCGGCATCGATGTACAGCTC
>JAHECQ010000523.1:1663-3051 GCA_024641625.1 Acidimicrobiales bacterium
ACTGAGGGCGATCAGCATGCTGTTCGGCTTGACGGGCCGACCATCCAGCTCCATTTGGAGCGCTTCTTCGATACCGTCGATGAAGCGGATCTCGTAGATCTCCTCGAACTCGGTGACGATGCCCACCTGGGTCTCGATCGCGATGACCCCCGAACCGAGCGCCTGTACGAACACCAAGGGCGGCGTCTCGGAGTCGGCGGGTTCACCCTCCCAGCGGGCGGAGAGATCGTCGATCACCGTCTTGTAGATCGCCACTTCGGCGTCGCTCTGAGCAACGTCGGCGTCGTCGGTGCAAGAGGCAATCAGAGCGACTGCGCCGAGAAGCCCCAGTACGTACAGCAGCGGATGTCGAGGAGTTAGCATCACCAGTTCCCAACGCTAGTTGGGTCGAAGCGAACATGTGGGAGCTTGCCCGTGCAAGATCTGGAGCTGGGACTCGACACCTTCGGCGACGTGACGGTGGGCATCGACGGATCGCCGCTCACCCAAGCTCAGGTCATTCGAAACGTCGTCGAGGAAGCGGTGTCGGCCGATCGCCTCGGCCTCGACTTCATCGGTCTGGGCGAACACCATCGCCGTGACTTCGCCGTGTCCTCACCGGAGACCGTGTTGGCAACCATCGCCGGCCGCACCGATCGAATCCGGCTGGGCTCGGCAGTGACGGTGCTGAGCTCGGACGACCCCGTGCGAGTGTTCCAACGCTTCGCCACCCTGGACGCCCTGTCGAACGGGCGCGCCGAGGTGATCCTGGGTCGCGGTTCGTTCATCGAGTCGTTTCCTCTGTTCGGCTATCCACTCGACCGCTACCAGGTGCTGTTCGAGGAGAAGCTCGACTTGTTCGTCAGACTGCTCGAGGAGCAACCCGTCACGTGGCGCGGCGAGACTCGGGCAGCACTTCGCGACCAGCCGGTCTACCCCCGGACCGAATCGGGATCGCTCACGACCTGGGTCGGAGTGGGCGGCAATCCCGAGTCGGTGGTGCGGGCAGCTCGCCATGGCCTACCGCTGATGATCGCCATCATCGGCGGCGACAGCATCCGGTTCGCTCCGCTGGTCGATCTCTATCACCGCGCTCTCGAGGAGTTCGGTCAGCCACGTCTTCGTGTCGGTGTGCACTCGCCCGGCTACATCGCCGAGACCGACGAGCAGGCAAAGGAAGAACTGTGGACGCACTGGAAGCCGATGCGTGATCGCATCGGGGCCGAGCGAGGCTGGCCACCATCGACCAGAGCCGACTTCGAGGTCTCGGCAGCTCCCGCGGGCTCCTTGTACGTCGGTTCGCCGGAGACGGTGGCCCGCAAGATCGCCGACACGGTGACATTGCTCGGTCTGTCCCGCTTCGATCTCAAGTACTCGGTGGGCACCCTGTCCCACCAGGCCATGATGCA
>JAHECQ010000524.1 GCA_024641625.1 Acidimicrobiales bacterium
GTTGGCCGCCCGCGCGCTCGGCTACGGAGGAGTGATGACCGGATGGCATCGACTGGTCGAGGATGAGCTTCGGCGGCTCATCGGCATTCCCGATGATGTGACCATCGCCGCCACCATCCCGCTCGGCCGGCCGCAAGGGTCACACGGTCCGGTGCGGCGCCGACCGGTACAAGAGTTGGTGTTCGACGATGTCTGGGACCAACCGGCACGCTGGGCATCGGACCCCGAGGGCACTGCGTTCACCCAGGCGGGCCCCCCGTCGAGTCGTTAGAAGGGGGCGGCGCCGAGGTGGTCGAGACCCTTCTCCAAGAAGGCGAACGCCTTCGGTAGGCCGAAATGATCGACCCCTTTCAAGGTGAGCAAGGTGCCGTTCGGGAGGGCCTCGGCCAAGGGCTCGCCGGGGCCGGCGAAGTCCTTGTCGCCGATGACCACCAGCGTCGGGCAGGTGATGTTGGCCAGTTCATCGCGTCCGAGAGGCGGTTGCGTTCGCTTGATGAACGCAGCGAGCGCGAGCGGATCGTTGCCATCGCTGCCGGCCAACGAAAGGAAGTGCTGACCGACCATGTCGTCGGGGTCGCCTCGACCCTCGAGCGCATCGAGGATCGGGTTCTCGGTCCGCTCCTCGAACAATCGAGCTCCCACTCCTCCGACCACGATGCGGCCGAAGCGTTCGGGCTGTTGGGAAGCGAGTCGGAGCACGATGCGAGCCCCGGCCGAGTAGCCGACTGCATCCACCTGGCCCTCGGCCGGGAGCGCGGCGAGCACGAGGTCCTCGACCTGGTCGTAGGCCGCGGGGTCGTGCGGTTTGGGAGCATCGCCGTGTCCCAGGAGGTCGACGGCGATGACCTCACGTCCGGCGTCGTGGAGGAGGTCGACCCAACCGGGTTCGACCCAGGTGCGCCGGGCCGATGTGGTGAAACCGTGGACGAGAAGGACCGGATTACTGCTCATGCTGACCTCAGGAGGGGGAGATGGTCGGAGAGGGGAGTGATCCGCCGGATGGCGGCGATGTCCGCGGTGCGGAAGCTGGCGAGTCGAACGCTCCACGAGTCGATGACCTGCCGATCGCTGGGCACGGCAAAGAAGGTGGTGAATGGGCCCTCTTGCTGGTAGGCGTCGGCTTGGTCGATCTGTTCGGTGTGCTGATCGGCGAGGGTCACGTGGAAGCAGGCCATGTGGGCAACCTAGGTGACCGATGCTGTGGGGTACCAGATGACAAACCCTGTGGATTGTCCAAGTTGTCCACAGATGTCCGGTCGGGTACGTCACTCGGCCGGCGAAGCACCAAGCTCCTGAAAGCATCAACCGGCAGCCCTGAGGCTGCCGGTTGATGTAATCCCCCGTTTGTACCCCCGACGCCGTGGGCGGTGACGCTCGTCACATTGCCGGTGGTAACTCAACCTACCAGGTGGTGGTTCGCTGTCAAGGGCTGCGACACTGTTTTCGTGTCCGCCTCCTCGTCCTCACCAATGGTCGGACCGACGCCGCCAGTGCGGCCCGATGCCCTGGTGCGACCTCACCCGGAGCGATTCGCCCCGAGCGACATCGGATACGAGCCGGGTATGCAGGCCCATCGGGTCGCGGTCCGGCGAGGCGAAGCCGGCTATCTCGATCCGACCACGGGACTGTTCGTGATGACCGCGGCCTACCTCATCGAGCGCGGCTACTGCTGCGATCGAGGTTGTCGCCACTGTCCGTGGCTCAGCTAGTGTCTGGCCGATGAACGATCGCATTGTCATCCATCGTGAAGGCGGGATCGCCGACGTCCGATTGAACCGTCCCGAGAAGATGAACGCCCTGGACCGTGGCATGTTCGCAGCCCTCGTCGAGGTCTCGGCGTCGCTTGCCGAGGATCCGACGCTGCGTTGCGTCGTGCTCTCCGGTGAAGGGCGCTCCTTCTGTGCCGGCCTCGACTTCTCCAGTTTTCAGGGCATGACCGAGGACGACGGGGGAGGCATCGGCGACATCACCGCGGCCGATGAGGGTCGGATCACCCACTTCGGGCAACAAGCGGTCTATGGATGGACCAGTCTTCCGGTTCCCGTCATTGCGGCCATCAGGGGCCATGCGCTCGGCGGCGGCATTCAACTGGCCCTCGGCGCCGACATCCGAATCATCGCCCCCGACGCCAAGATGTCGGTGCTCGAGGCCCGCTGGGGCCTCATTCCCGACATGACGGGTACGCAGGCCCTGGTGAACCTGGTCGGTCTCGATATCGCCAAAGAGATCACCTTCACCGGCCGCATGGTGGGTGGCGCCGAGGCCGTCCAACTCGGATTGGCCACCAAGCTCGCCGACGACCCGCATGCCGCGGCCATGGAGATGGCCCGTGAGATCGCCTCCAAGTCGCCGGAGGCGGTGCGGGCCGCCAAGCGCCTGTTCAACACTGCGCCGAAGGTGAGTGTGGCCGAGGGATTCGCGCAGGAACGCGACGAGATCGCGAAACTGATCGGCTCACCGAATCAGAAGGAAGCAGTCAGGGCCTACTTCGAGAAGCGAGCGCCCGAGTTCGCCGACCCGAGCTGATCTACCAACTGCCCCGCTCGACGAGCACCTGTTTGAGCGTGCTGACGCGATCGCTCATCAGGGCATCGACCCCGAGATCGTACAAACGATGCATCTCGATCGGATCGTTCACGGTCCACACGTGCACCTGGAGCCCGAGCTCGTGGTAGCGCTCGACCAGTCGCTCGCTCAGCGAGAGGCGACCGATCCTCGGAGGGATCTGGACCGCTCCGAATCGCTGGGCAGTGGTGAGGCGTCTCGAGGGGGTGAGCGCCATCGCGGTGAGGCGGGCCAACGCCATCGGCCCGGGCGAGGTGCAGAGCTCGGGGCCCAGCAGGCGCTGACATCGCTCGACCCGATCGTCCTTGAACGATCCGATACAGACCTGATGGACGAGGCGACGAGCCGCAATCGTCCCGGCCAGAGGAGCGACCGCTGCGTCGGACTTGGGCTCGATGTTGAACCTGGCGTTCGGGAAGGCAGCCAGCAGGTCGTCGAATCGGGGAATCCGGTGGCCGTTGCCCAGGTCGACGCGTGACAGG
>JAHECQ010000525.1 GCA_024641625.1 Acidimicrobiales bacterium
CCCTCACCCAAGAGGTCACCTACTCGACGTTGCTCCACGCCACCCGCCGTGACTTGCATGGGGCGGTCGCAGCCCAGTTGGAGAAGGTTGCCGGTGATGGTCGGGCGGGGATCGAGTCCGTGCTCGCAAGCCACTACGAGCGGGCCGAGCAGTGGCCCGAAGCGGCGACTCATCTGCAGCTCGCGGCAAATCGAGCGGCTTCGACCGGCGCGGTCCAATCAGCGTTGGATCTGTTCGAGCGTTGCGCTCAGGCCGCCGAGCGCGTCGGCGACCAGGGCAAGGTGATCGAAGTAGCGCAACAGCGCGCCAGCATCGGGATGGTGACAGGTCACCTCGATGTTGCCAAGGTTGAATGGGAACGGCTGCGCCGGATCGCAAACGCAAACGACGATCGACGCCTTCAGGTCGTTGCGCAGGCTCAGTTGGGAATCCTCGCCCAGTTCTCCCATGATGAGGACGCAGCCGACACCGCGACCGCCGCGGCGGTGGAGATGGCCCGAGAGGTCGTCGACGCAGACGCCAGCGCCGCCGCACTTGGAGCTCGGTTCTGGTTCTCGCTCGTATCGGGCCGTCTGGACCAGATCGATGGACTCCGCCGTCGTTATTTGGTCGACGCTCGCGACGCAAGTGACTCCGCTCGCACGACGTGGCGTATCAACGAACCGATGATCAGCCGCTGGACCGGGGACTTTCAAGAGGCAATCCGTCTGACCGATTCCGGGGTCGACTCGATCACAACCGGAGGGCACACCGTGGCACTGGCCAAACAGGCTTGGATCCGGACGATGGCACTCACCGAGGCCAGTCGGTTCGAAGAGGCCTTGGAACTCGGTGTGCGCGTATCGGACGACTGCGAGCGCCTCGGCGAAACCATGTGGCGTGCCCGCTTGCTGAACACCATCGGGTGGCTCTTCCACGAGGTGCTGGACGATTCGCAAGCCGCTCAATGGAACGAGCGCAGCCTCGCCATCGCGCTGGATACGCCGGTACCGGACACCGAGATCCGCTGCAACGCCCACCTCAACCTCGTCGAGAACCTGATCCGCCTCGGCGATCTTGACGAAGCCGCGATCCATCTCCGCAATGTTTCCGACGTCGTGGAGCACCCAGCACGTCAAGACTGGTTCATGCACTGGCGGTACTCACAGAGGTTCCATGCTGTCGCCGGAGATCTCGCGCTGGCCAACGGTGACAACGCTCAGGCGACCCAACATGCTGCAGCGTGCCGCAGGCAAGCCCTCGATACCGGTAGTCGCAAGTACCTCGCTCGTGCCGACCGTCTGCACGCGGGAGCGTTACTCGGCGCAGGTGACCTCGGGGCGGCATGGCACCGGATCAACTCGAGTGTGAACGAGGCGCTGGCGCTGGGCGGACCGGGGCAGCTCTGGCGCAGCTACCTCCTCGCCGCAGACGTCGCCGCCGCAGCCCACGAGACCGAGAGCGAGGACGACCTGCGGGCCAAGGCCGAAGGGATCCTGACCGCGACCGCAAGCACGCTCTCTGAGCCCCGTCGAAGCTGCCTCCTGAACTCACCGGTCTATCTGGCGATCGCCCGACCGAGGGGGTAGCGACTACGCCGACATTGCCTTGGCGTTCGGCACGTTCAGCCCGTGTCTGATGGCATAGGCGGCGGCTTCGGTTCGATTGGAGCTGGCGGTCTTCCGCAGGATCGATCGGACGTGATTCGCCGCAGTGTTGGGGCTGATGAAGAGGGTCTCTGCGATGGCGCGATTGGTTCTGCCCTCCGCCAGGAGTGCGAGGACTTCCACCTCACGGCTGGACAAGCCATCGGGCAGTTCATCGACGGCCACTGACTCGGCGTCGGAGACGACCAGGATCTGACAGGGCGGATCGCTCGAAACGGAGCCAATGCCGAACTCTTCGGCCAGTGCCCGAGCTCGGCCGAAGTGGGCGGCCACTCCCTCCCGGTCGCCGCGCTGAGCGGCTATCCAGGCCCAGGCCTGTTCGACACGGGCCATCCAAAGCGGGGAGCCACTGGTTTCAGCGAGCTCGGCTGCATCGACGATGAATGCGTCGGCTGCGTCTCGGTCTCCGCACAGCTCGGCCAAGGCAGCCCGGCACCGATCGGCTGGACCATCGCATGTGGTGAAACCGGCCGTGAGCACAAGACCGCCGAAGGGAGCCAGTTCCCGGAGAAGGACCCGGGCCGCTGCCTGGTCGCCGAGCTTGATGCAGGCATCGCTCAGGAAGGCGAGCGTCAGCGGCCAGACCGTGTCCCGCGGCAACCCACTGAAGTCGTCGACGGCAAGCTCGTCGAATCCACGACGCGCCTCATCGAGCATGTCCAGCTCGGCGTAGGCGGCGACAAGCCCCGGCCCCCATATTCCACTGGCACGGTCCGAAACGCAGAGAATCTGCAGGAACGGGCGCATCTCGCCGAGCCTGCCCTGCTCGCGGCGGATCATGAACATCTGGAGGCCATAGGCACCACTCGCTTCGATTCCGTTGTAGAGGTCTTCTTCGGCCACGTTGGCCGATTCGGCCGCGGCCTCGGCCTCCTCGAAGTGGGCTGCGGTGAGGGCCAGCGAGGAGGTGAAGACGCGGGCCTCCCATTGGAAGGTGATGAAGTGGTAGGTGATCGCCCGCTCCTGCAGTCGCGAGAGGACCTTCCGCGCATCTGTCAGCCGCCCGAGCATGATGAGGGCACAGGTCTCCATTCCTGCTGCCCACTCCGATTGGAAGATGTCGCCGGTAGCAGCCGTCAGTTGCTCGAGCTCGGTCACGTGTTCCAACAGCACCAGCGGGTCGCTCTCGGTGACGCAGGCCACCTCGAGGGCATGGCTGGTCGTTTCGTCGTCCCCAAGCGCTCGAGCCTCCTCGAGGGCCTGGGCGACCACAGCCTCGGCGTCGGGATGGCCCACGAGCGCCTTTGCCCGGCCCAGCGACGCTCGGAGGCGAACCCGAAGCGCGCACGAGAGATGCTCCGATCTGCGTAGTGCGCCCTCGAGCATGGGTACGGCTCGCTCGACGGGTCCGTTGCGAAGATGGGCCGCTCGCTCGAACTCCATGGCCGCATCAGCCTCC
>JAHECQ010000092.1 GCA_024641625.1 Acidimicrobiales bacterium
GACTCGGGCTGCTCGAGCTCCGGGCCTTCGAGATGCCGCCGCATCCCCAGATGGCCCTGGTCCAGGCGCTTCTGGTGCGCACGCTGGTCGCCCGCTTCTGGGATCACCCGTACGCGCATCCACTCATTCGTTGGGGTGGCGAGCTGCACGATCGTTGGATGCTGCCCCACTACGTCGCCGAGGACATCCGTCAGATCGTCGACGATCTCAACGATTGGGGCGTTGCCTTCGACGCCTCCTGGCTGGACCCGTTTCTGGAGTTCCGCTTCCCTCACATCGGAACCGTGCCCGTGGACGGAATCGAGTTCGAAGTCCGATCTGCCATCGAGCCGTGGCCGGTGTTGGGCGAGGAGGTCACCAGCACCGGAACCGCCCGCTACGTCGACTCCTCGATGGAACGCATCCAGGTTCGACTGGTCGGGGCCACCGCCGGACGCCACGAGGTGCTGTGCAACGGGCGTCTGGTCCCCCTGCGTCTCACCTCGTCCCCCGGCGAACTGGTGGGCGGGGTCCGCTATCGCGCCTGGGACCCGCCGTCTGCGCTCCATCCCACCATCGGCATCGATACCCCGCTGTCGCTCCAGGTCTTCGATCGGTGGCGAAACCGAACGATCGGAGGATGCACCTACCACGTGGTGCATCCGGGTGGCCGCTCCTACGAGGTCTATCCGGTCAACGCCCTCGAAGCCGAAGCTCGACGGTCAGGCCGCTTCGAAGCTCATCGCCACACCGAACAGGCCGCTCCGGCGTGGGAACCCGTCGAAGACGATCGATCAGCGGGGACGCAGGACCAGGGGACACGAAGAGGGCTCGACCCGGCCGCCCCTGCTCCGGTCGATCTCGGGCCGCTCGATGCACCGTTGATCGGGGGTTACTCCCTCGACCTGCGTAGTCGCCGCTGAAGGCAATCCGGACAGCTCAACTGACGAAGAGTTCGTCGCCCAGGGTGACCGCGAATTGCTCGAGCTGTTCGATCACGTCGGTCAGGAATCCGGCCAGGTCGACGGTGACGATCGATCTGATGTCGGCAAATTCGAGTTCGGCCCGCAGCCGCCCGATCTGACGCCACGACTCGATGGCCGTCCCCGGCGTGCGGACGCCCGAAAGCATCGACTCGCACCGAGCGACGCAGCACAGCACACTCCGCGGGAACTCATCGGCCTGGAGCAGGAACTCGACGGCATCGGTCGGGTCCAACGACGCCTGGAAGACCTTCTGGTATTCCTGGAACGCACCGGCGCTGCGCAGCACGCCGACCCACTGGTGAAAGGCCATCTGCCGATCGCCCGACACCAGCTGGGGCATGTAGACCTGGAGCAGTTTGGCGGTGACGATGGCCCGCTCGACGGCACGGCCGGTCGTCAGGAACCTCCAGCCATCGTTGTGGGACATCGTGTCGTCGATCGAACCGATCACGGTCTGGCAACCTCGTCGAATGCGCGAGAACACCTCGAACGGATCCCGTCGCATCGAATCGCCGAGGCCGGCCTCGGCCAGTGACCAATGGAAGCTGTTCAGGCTTTCCCACAGTTCCCGGCTCACCTGGTCCTGAATGGATCGGATGTTCTCCCGTGCCGTGGCCACCGCCGAGCGGACCGAGCCCGGATTGGAGTCGTCGGCGACGAGGAACGATGCGATGGCATCGGCCTCGGGTGGCCGACCCTCCTCCTCGAACTCCCGGGTCAGTGACAGTACCTCGACGGCCTCTCGAAGGCGCTCGCTGACCATGTCGGGACGTTCCTCGAGCACGCTGTGATAGGCCACATCGAGGACACGGGCGGTGTTGTCCGCCCGCTCGAGGTAGCGCCCGGCCCAGAACAGGTCCGCGGCCACTCGGGCCAGGACCACCTCCGAGCGGCGGCCGCCCTTGAACGACACCTTCGATTCCGGCTCGTCACGTGCATTGTCCTCCATGAGTACCCAGGTGTCCTTGGAGCCGCCGCCCTGGGAGGAATTGACGACCAGGGAACCGCGGCGCAACGCAACCCGGGTGAGGCCGCCGGGAAGGACCTTGACGTCCTCGCCGGCCACGATGAAAGGACGAAGGTCGATGTGTCGACCGGCGAAGCCTTCCTCGACCAGGGTGGGGGCCCGACTCAGGCTCACGACCTCCTGCGCGATGTAGCCGCGGGGATCGGCCTGCAGCTTGGCTGCGAAGTCGATCAGCTCCGACTCCGATGCTGCCGGACCGATCAGCATCCCGTACCCGCCCGAAGCGGCGACCGGCTTGACCACCAACGCTTCGAGCCGACTCAGGACCATCTTCAGCTTGTCGGGGTCGTCGAGCAGGTAGGTGTCGACGTTGGCCAGCAACGGGTCCTCACCGAGGTAGTACCTGATCATCTCCGGCACGTAGGCGTATACCGCCTTGTCGTCGGCGGCACCGTTACCGAGCGCGTTGCACACGGTGACGTTGCCGGCTCGGGCCGCCTCGACGAGTCCGGGCACCCCGAGCAGCGAGTCGGGTCGGAAGACCTTCGGATCGAGATATTCGTCGTCGATCCGGCGGTAGATCACGTCGACGCGCCGCAGCCCACGCGTGGTTCGCATCCGCACCGATCGATCGATGACGACCAGATCGCTTGCCTCGACGAGTTCGATGCCCATCTGGCGGGCCAGGAAGGCGTGCTCGAAATACGCCGAGTTGAACCGACCCGGCGTCAGCAACACCACCCGGGGGTTCAGGGCATTGCCAGGAGCCACCGACACCAGCGCATCGAGGAGGAGGTGCGGGTAATGACTCACCGGCTCGACCGCGCTCTGGTGGAAGGCAACCGGCAGGACGCGGGTCAGCGCCGATCGGTTCTCGAGCACGTAGGAGACCCCCGAAGGGTTCCGGAGGTTGTCCTCGAGCACGACATAGCGGCCTTGGTCATCGCGCACGACGTCGATACCGGAGATCACGCAACGAGCTTGGTGAGGTGCGGGTACTCCGATGGCCTCGGGCAGATACCCCTCGGCGGACTCGACAAGGGGGCGGGGAACGACACCGTCGTTGAGGATCGCCTGTTCACCAGCGTAGAGATCGTCGAGGAAGGCGTTCAGCGCCTGCACTCGCTGGACCAAGCCTCGCTCGAGCTGCGCCCACTCGTCCGCCGGGATGACCCGTGGAAGCAAGTCGAGTGGGAACGTCCGCTCGGTGCCCTGCTCGTCCCCGTACACGGTGAAGGTGATTCCCTGGGTGTGGAAGATCGCGTCCTTCAGCCGTTGGCGACGGTTGAGCTCCTCGGGGCCGAACTGGTCCAGCCGCTCGAACAAGGCGCGATAGTGCGGGCGAATCTCGCCGCTCCCGGTCAGGACTTCGTCGAAGAATCCTCCGGTGTCATAGCCATCCAGGACACCCACGTATTCGCTCCTTGCGTCGCTCGGAAGATATCAGGATGTTCGTCCGCTGTTGAGGGATCGTTCGGACATCGCGAGCAGCGAGGGCCGCCGGTAGCTTGGCAGCATGTCCAATCCGCTGCCGCTTCCGCTGGACATCGTCGGGTGGCGAGAGTGGGTCAGCCTCAGTGACTGGTCGGTGCCCCACATCAAGGCCAAGGTCGATACCGGTGCCCGTACCTCGGCGCTCCACACCGCCGACATCGAGGAGTTCGACAACAACGGGGAAGCGTGGGTCCGTTTCATTGTTCACCCCTACCAACGTTCCGAGCTCGACGAGGTGCTCGTCGAAACTCGCGTGCTGGAGTCCCGTGACATCAGGAGTTCGTCGGGGGCGGTCGAAAAGCGGGTCGTCGTCGGATGCAGCGTGGCGGTGATCGGCATTCCCATCGACATCGAGTTGACCCTGACCCGTCGAGACGACATGGGGTTCCGAATGCTGCTCGGCCGTCAGGCGCTGCGGCGACGATTCGTGGTCGACCCCGGCTCGTCGTTCCTCGGCGGACGCCCACCGCTCGACGTCCGACGCCGCAATCGGGGCCGAGGATGAAACCGTCGAGGAATCGGGCCGCGTTCGATCTGGGCTCACTCGAGGTGCCCGCCGGTCGTTCGGCGACCGGTGAACTCCCGATCGCCAAGCTGGTGACGGGAACCCAGATCTCGCTCCCGGTGCAGGTCCTGCACGGCCGATCGGAAGGTCCCGTGGTCTGGCTCAGCGCAGCGGTGCACGGTGACGAGATCGCCGGGGTCGAGATCATCCGGCGGGTCGTGGCATCGCTGACCCCCAAGACGATGTCCGGCACGGTCATTGCCGTCCCCATCGTCAACGCGCACGGCTTCCTCGCCGGCGATCGGTACCTGCCCGATCGCCGTGACCTCAATCGATCGTTCCCCGGGTCCGCCACCGGTTCGCTGGCGGCGCGAGTTGCCAACTTGTTCATGACCGAGATCGTGCGCCGCTGTGACATCGGCATCGATCTTCACACCGGTTCGGACCACCGGACCAACTACCCGCAGGTGAGGGCAGACCTCGACGACGCCGAAACCCGCCGACTGGCGGAGGCCTTCGGCGCACCGCTGATGCTTCACGCCAAGGTACGGGACGGTTCGTTGCGTGGCGCCGCCACGGCGCTGGGCAAGACGGTCCTGCTCTATGAAGGAGGAGAGGCGTGGCGCTTCGACCGAGAGGCCATCGAGATCGGCGAGCTCGGTGTGCGACAGGTGCTGGCCGAGCTGGGGGTCACTGCTGCTGTCGATACGGCCGCTGTCGATACGGCCGCTGTCGATACGGCCGCTGTCGATACCGGTGCCACCGATAGTGCCGCCGTCGATCGGCCGGCGACTCGCCACCCCCGTGAGAGCAGACGCAGTAGCTGGGTTCGGGCGCGCCGGAGTGGCATCGCCCTCCTGGGCGTCGGGATCGGCGATAGCGTGACGAAGGGTCAGGTGATCGGCGATATCCACGATTCGGTCGGGGTACGCCTCAGCCGTATCACCGCTTCGCACGATGGGCTCATCATCGGTCAGATCCAACATCCGCTCGTCAATCAGGGCGACGCGATCGTGCACATCGCCCAGCTGGAGCCATCATGAAACTCGCGGTTCTCTCGCGTTCACCCCGTTCCTACAGCACCTCCCGGTTGAAGTCGGCTGCGATCGAACGCGGTCACGTGTGCCGCGTGCTCAACACGCTTCGCTTCGCCGTCGACCTCTCGGGCGACGAGCCCGACCTCCAGTTCCGGGGCAAGCCCTTGTCGGACTACGAGGCAGTCCTTCCTCGCATCGGTGCGTCGATCACCTACTTCGGCACGGCGGTGGTGCGTCAGTTCGAGCAGATGGACGTCTACACGCCCAACACCGCGAGTGGCATCGCCAACTCTCGGGACAAACTGCGGGCCCAACAGATTCTGTCGCGTCACGACATCGGGATGCCGGCCACCGCATTCGTTCGGGACAAGGCCGATGTGCTGCCGGCCATCGAGCGCGTCGGCGGGGCACCGGTGGTGATCAAGCTGCTCGAGGGCACGCAGGGCATCGGCGTCATTCTCGCCCCTGACAACCATGTCGCGGCCGCCATCATCGAGACACTCCAGAGCACGAAGCAGAACGTCCTCATCCAGCAGTTCATCGTCGAGAGCAAGGGCAAGGACATCCGAGCACTCGTGGTGGGCGATCGCGTCGTGGCCGCCATGCGACGCACCGCACAGGGCGACGAGTTCCGCTCGAACGTCCATCGTGGCGGCAGCGTCGAAGCCGTCTCGCTCTCCCCCGATTACGAGCGGGCCGCCGTGCGAGCCGCGCAGATCATGGGCCTGCGCGTGGCCGGGGTCGACATGCTCGAAGGAGCCGACGGTCCGTTGGTGATGGAGGTGAACTCATCGCCCGGTCTGGAGGGCATCGAAGCCGCCACCGGTCTCGACGTGGCCGGAGCCATCATCGACTACATCGCCGATCAGGTCGCGTTCCCGGAGTTGGACATTCGACAGCGCCTCACCATCAGCACCGGGTACGGCGTCAACGAATTGCTCGTTCGTCACGATGCCGAACTGGTGGGCAAGACGATCGTCGAGTCCGGTCTTCGGGACCGCGATATCACGGTCCTCACCCTCCACCGGGGTGCAACGGTGATCCCCAACCCGCGTGGTTCCCGTGTGCTCGAGGCCAACGACCGGTTGGTCTGTTTCGGCAAGCTGGAAGAAATGCGGTCGATGATCCCCGCTCGACGCAAACGAAGGTCGAAGGTGAGGAGCCTTCCGAACAGCGCCTCCACGCGGACGTGAGGCCAAGGGTCGGGTCGTCAGTTGTCGAGGGTCCGCTGACCGATGAACGGATCGGCCGTGAGGGCCGCCGCCAACGCGTCGAGGATGGGGGCCGCGCCTTGGTCGGCGGCATCGAGGGTGAGACCCCCCGATCGGCGACGCAGATCGGTCGTTGGCACCATCGGCAGGCGGCTCGTGACGATGAGCGGCAGGTGCCGGTCGTCCACGAGGAGCGAAAGCTCGTTGTCCGCGGTGACCGAGAGCGGTAGCCGGGCGGCGACGGCCACCGCGAGCAGATGCTGGGTGGGGGTCTCGACGTTGGGTGCTGCCGGCCCGTAGCCCTCGAGACTCCCGGTGAAGGGCGCTGCCGCGGCCGACGCAATGAGGCCCTCGAACCAGGCATCGAGTTCGGAGGTGGCAGGCAGACAAGCCCCAGTGCCGGCGTCGCCGATGTCGTGGGGCGCGACGACCAAGAAGAGGGAGACTCCCCCGACCGCCGCCACCCTGACCTCAGCCGGACGTGGTCCACCGCCGGTGGGCCGGATGTCCGGTAAGGCCTCGTCGGGTTGGTTCCGGGGCGGTGCGGCCCACAGGTGCAGTGCACCGTCGACAAAGTCTTGCGCGAAGGTGCTGCCGTCGTCGACGAAGGTGATGGGGCCGCGGGTGATGGGGCCGCCGGCGAGGAGTCCGGCCAGCCACGCGCCGAGTGGTGTGGTGGTGAAACCCGGGGTCGGCGCAACAACAGGAGGTGTCACGGCCCGGGACTGACAATCGAGGGGCCAGCGGTACTCGGGCACCGGATCGGTCGGCACCGTGGTGGCGGTTCGGTAGCGCAGGACCAGCTCGATCGGCCGGCCGAGGTCGGTGGCCAGGAACTGGGAGAGAGTTGCGGCTTCCGTCGGTGGCTCGGGGCCTTCGATCACCACGGTGGCGATGTCGCCCTCGAGCGAGACCGACGCAACGGCGAGGTCTCGGTCGACGGCCCATTCGGTGGCAGTATTGATGGCCGTGTCGAGCTCGTCGCGGGTCTCGGCGTCGGGGACGGTGACGGTGGCATCGACGGTCACCGGAATGGTGATGCCGAGCCGGCTGGTGAGTCGTCGTTCCAGGGAACGCTGATCGGGGGGAGCGACCGGCCCGGCGACGGTGACGGTGACCGATCGCGGCCCCAGGTCGATATCGAGATCGAAGGCGCTGGGGTCCTGCCCGGTCTCTGCCAGCCAGGCGATGGCTTCGGCCGACACGGTGTCGCGGTTGAGATTGGTGAGTCCGGTGCCGTTGGCGGCGATCGACGAGCGCTGGAGCCATTGGATCTCGAGCTCGGCGGGAGCACCGAGAATGCTGTCGAGCTGCCCGGCGAGGTCGGTTGGTTCCGGCGGCGCGTTGGGCCCGGCGACCGCGACGACGACCCGGTTGTCGTCCACCGAGAGGGAGGTGAGTTCCAAGCCGGTTCCGCTGAGCCAGCTGGTTGCGAGTCGTCGGGCGGAGGCGACGTCGTCGGCCTGGTTGGCGACGGCGATCGTACGGTTCGTCAGCAGCGCTGTGAGCGCCAGGACCACGACGGTCACGGCGACGGCGTAGACCGCGACCTTGCCCTTGACGAGCTTCATGCGTCGCGGCGGCACGAAGCCGGTGAGCGGGAACACCAGCAAGCTGCCGAACACGATCGCTGCAAGGTTGGTGACGAACAGCAGGAGCGCACCGGCCGCCAGTCCCGTCTGGCCGGCCTGCCAGGTGATACCGATGGTGGCCAACGGGGGTACGAGGGCAACGGCGACGGCGACACCCGGCAGCGACGATGAGATCTCCGGGCGGACGGTGGCGTAAGCGCCGGCGAGCCCGGCAGCGAGCGCGATCACGAGGTCGGTGGCGCCAGGTGCGGTGCGAGCGAGCACCTCGTCGGTGATGCCGTCGCCGGGGACGAGGGCGCTCAGCAGATAGGCGAGGACAATCGAGCTGCCTGCCGCGACCGACACCAACGCTGCGGTGCGCAGGGCCCGCGCGCCCCACCCCATCGCCAGTGAGGCAGAGATGCCCATGATCGGGCCCATCAATGGGGCCACGAGCATGGCCCCGATGACAACGGCGGCCGAGTTCGTGGTCAAGCCCATGACAGCGATGACGATCGACAGCGCCTGGAGGATGGCGAAACGCACGGTGGAAGCGCGATTGGGGCGAAGCGCCACCGCATCGAGCACGGCTCGACGCTCGTCGTGGGTCAGGCTGCTTCGGCGGTGCCACGGTCCGAGCCGGCGTGACTGGCCGTTCTGGTGTGTCGGTTGGTCGGAATCGGTGGCCACCGGCTGAGTCTGGCAGGATCGGCGGCCCATCGACGATTGGGGTGGGAGTCAACGAGCGTCATCGATGCCACAATCGGTGACTGATGGAACTCATGGCATTGATGCGAGTCGCACAGCAGGCGACCGACAGCCTGCTGGACGAGCCGACAACGGGTGCAGATTGGGTCAGAGCATCGGCCATCGTGATCGGCAGCGGCCTCGTCGCCATCGTGACGTCGCGCGTGTTGCGCCGGCTGATTGCCCGGGGCATCGGTGCCGGGTTCGCCTCCATCATCATGGCGCGGCTCGCCAGCTACCTGGTCTTTCTCGTTGGGTTGTTCTACGCACTCACGAGCCTCGGCGTCCGGTTGGTACCCCTCCTCGGGGCGCTCGGTCTCGGTGGTCTGGTCCTCGCCCTGGCTCTGCAGGGTGTGGTGGAGAGCTTCGTCAGTTCGATCATTCTCCAGGCTCGACGCCCCTTCACGATCGGGGATGTCGTCGAGCTCGACGGCCGGACCGGCGTCGTGGCCGACATCGACTCACGTACGACGCTCCTGCGTGCACTCGACGGAAGCCAGGTTCGCATTCCCAACTCGAATGTCACGTCTGCGACCATCGTGAACCTGACGCGGGAGCCCATCCGACGCAGCACGCTCCAGGTGGGCGTGGCCTATGACACCGACCTGCTACAGGCAAGAGAGGTGCTGATGGCTGCGATCGTCAGGGTGCCGAGGATTCATACCGAGCCGCCCCCGACCGTCAACGTCACCGGCTTCGACGAGAGCAGCATCGGTTTCGACATCCTCTACTGGCACAACAGCGACATCCCGTCCGAGCTCGCCGCTCGAACCGACCTGGCCATCGCCGTGCACCAGGCCCTTTCCGTCGACGGCATCACCATCGCCTTTCCCCAAGTCGTCGTCTGGAGCGGCACGAACGCCTCTGTCGCCTACGACGAGGTGCCGGCGGTCGTGGACACGCCCTATCCCGGGCTCGCGACATCGCCAGCACCCGACAGGAAACGAATCGTCGCACAACTCCGGCGACCGATCCGACGCCGCGGGCACGACTGACACGTGAGGCCCGAAGCACACCCCATCGTGGATCAACCTCGATCGGTCTCCTGGTCCTGCAGCTTCTCGGGGTGGGTCACTCACCTTGCCCGGATGTTGCGCCACTACCGTGCTGGTCACTGGACCGGAAACCTCGACAGGGGAAGCGAGCAATGACCAGGATGGCAGCAAACCACGACTCCTTGGCGGCTTGAGCTGTGTTCGGTCGCCACAAAGACAGTCTCGGTCCGGGCGACGAGCCGATTGTTGCCTCGGTCGTTCCGCTGTGGTCGCGCTTCACCGAGCCCGAACGCGAACGGCTGCTGGGTGACACCGACACGATCCTGCGAACCAAGCACTGGGAGGCAGCGAATGGCTTCGAACTGACCCACGAGATTCGGTTGGTGATCGCAGGCCAGGCCGCGGTCTTGGTGCTCGGCCTCGCGGTCGATGCCTACCGCCACGTTCACACCATCGTGGTGCACCCGAGCACCATGGTTCGCACCGGCGAACGAGCCGGTCCAGTTCGGGGCGTCGTGGCCAGCGGGCCGGTTGCGCTGCTGGGCGAGACCGCCCACGGTGACGGTCCGGTCTCCATCGCGTGGGACACGGTGCAGAAGGAGGCCCGTCACCCGAGGTCCGGGCACAATGTGGTGTTCCACGAATTCGCCCACAAGATCGACATGCTCGACGGCACCGTCGACGGTACACCGCCGATGCCGGCCGGCCCCGAGCGCGACCGCTGGATCGAGGTCTGCACCGAGCTGTTCACCCGGTTGCGGGCGGGTAGACAAGGCGTACTCCGTCCCTATGCTGCGACCAGCCCCGGCGAGTTCTTCGCGGTGGCAACCGAGGTGTTCCTGACGGTGCCTCGCACCTTGGCCGCCCGAGAGCCTGCGCTCTATGACCTGCTGCGAACTTTCTACCGCCAGGACCCAGCGTCGGTCGGCTGACGGGCGCCGGGGTCGAGATGCATACTTGGCCAACCGTACGACCTCGGTCCCAGCCAGTTCGTTGGGCGGGGCTCGACGCCACTTCGAGCGAGGCTTCGTCCGAAGCCCTAGCCTGTGCTTCCGATGGGGAGGAACCACCAGGTGCGCACCGTTGTCAACAGGATCGAGGAGGGGGCGAAGGGGACCGGCACGGTCACCTTCGTGACCGGTGAGCAGCCGCTGACCAAATCATGGGGCGAGCTGCATGCCGAGTCCAGGGCCATCGCCGCGAACCTTCAGCGCTTGGGGGTCGAACACCGCGATCACATCGCGCTGCTCGGGCCGACGACGCCGGAATTCGTCGCTACCCTCCAGGCGGTTTGGCTGTGCGGAGCGACGCTGGTCGTGATGCCGCTCCCGATGCGGTTGTCCTCGATCGAGGAATTCACCCGGGACACCAAGGCCCGCATCCAGCGAGCTGATTGCAGCATCGTGCTCGTCGACGATGACTTGGCGCCGTTCATCGAGATCACCCCGGACGATCCGCCGATCTACACCCTCGGCGAGCTTGCCCGGGGGGCATCGACGGCGTCGGACTTCCTGCGGCCGGACTACCACGAGGACGATCTCCTGGTGCTCCAGTTCACCAGTGGGTCCACCTCGGAACCCAAAGGGGTGATGCTGCCGAACCACATGGTCGCCGCGAACCTCGATGCCATCATCGAAGCGGCCGCCGTCGACATCGACAGTGACGTCATGGTGTCGTGGCTGCCGCTCTATCACGACATGGGGTTGGTCGGCTTCTTGATCCTGCCGATGTCGGCCGGCATCGACCTGGTGCTGGGCGCCCCGCAGGACTTCCTGGCGTCGCCCGGTCGGTGGATGGAATGGCTGTCGACCTACGGCGGCACCGCCACCGCAGGGCCCAACTTCAGCTACGTGCT
>JAHECQ010000526.1 GCA_024641625.1 Acidimicrobiales bacterium
ATTACGCCAATTCCCAGCCGGCCGTCGTGGCTGACGATGTGCTCGAGCGAGCCGTTGCGCCGGCTGTCGTCGAGTTGGACATGCCGTCGAGAACCGATCTCGTCGCGGTGGCCCGAATGGTCGTCGCCGCTGCCGCCGCATGCCGGCCGGTTCTGGCCGGTGACCGTCTCGACGACCTCCGCCTGCTGACATCGGAGGCAACCACCAATGCCATCGAGGCGAATCTGGCGACCGAGCGGCCCGGTCGCGTCTCCGTCGGCGCCGAACTGTCCGAGACAGGACTGACCCTGACCGTGGTCGATCAAGGCCAGGGACTGACCGAATTTCCCGAAGCGCTGTCAGCATGGACGGAGTTGCCCGACCTGCAGGATCCCGACCAGCGCCGGCGTGAAGGCGGGTTTGGCTTGCCGCTGATGCACCTGCTGAGTTCTCGACCGGTGGTCTTCCTCTCCGGTGAGCACGGCAGCACCGTTCGGCTGCATATGGCCCAGGAACGACCCACACCCGGATAGCTGATTCGGGGTCGCGGATCTCCCAGGATCATTGACGACATTACGTTCGGCGAGACTTATGCTTCTGGTCTCATGTCTGGAAATTTGTCGGTTCGCAGTGAAGCCTTCACCGGAGGCGAGACACGCCTGGCGCGAGTCGTTGCCCAGCCGCTCGTGCGGTTCCTGCGCCAGGAGGTTTCATCGAGCATCCTGCTCCTTGCCGCCACTGCTGCGGCTCTACTGTGGGCCAACTTCGGCGGCGACAGCTACGAGAGGTTCTGGGAGACCACGATCGAGTTGGCCATCGGGTCATGGCAGCCCCTGATCCATGAAGGTCAGGGCCTGAGCCTCGAGCTCTGGGTCAACGACGTTCTCATGGTGTTGTTCTTCTTCGTCGTCGGCCTCGAGATCAAGCACGAGGCAGTCGTCGGCGAGCTTTCCGATCCGAAGGTCGCGGCCCTACCGATCGTTGCCGCGTTCGGCGGCATGGTTGTGCCTGCAGCCGTCTACACGATGCTCAATGCCGGAGGAGCCGGTAGCGGCGGCTGGGGTGTGCCGATGGCAACCGACATCGCCTTCGCCGTCGGCGTGCTGACCTTGCTCGGCAGCAGAGCGCCGCAGCGCTTGAAGCTGTTCCTCTTGACGCTGGCAATTGCCGATGATGTCGGAGCCATCCTGGTGATCGCCGTCTTCTATTCGAGCGGCTTCAGTGTGACGTGGTTCGTGACGGCCCTGGTCGGGTTGGCCGCCATGGCGCTCTTGCGCCGGTACCGGGTCTGGTATGTGCCCGTCTACGTCGTGCTCGGCGTGGTCATCTGGTACGCCACCTTCCGATCGGGCATTCACGCCACCATTGCCGGAGTGGCGATGGGCCTGATGGCACCGGCACGCCCGTTGCTCGGTGAGCGTGCGCTCGAGCACCTCGAGGACATACTCTCGGGCGAGGAAACCGACGCAGTTGCGGTTCGCGATGCGACCTGGCGCACGAAGGAGACCGTGCCGGTGACGGTGCGCATGAGCGGTCTATTGAGCCCCTGGACGAGTTTCGTGATCGTCCCGATCTTCGCTTTGTCCAATGCCGGCGTGAAGCTCAGCTCGGACGCGTTGTCGGGTGCGGTCGGTTCGCCGGTGACATGGGGGGTCATCTTGGGTCTGGTGATCGGCAAGCCCGTGGGTATCACGCTGTTCAGCTGGCTGGCCACCAAGACCAAGATTGCGTCGATGCCCGCCAACACGACGCTCGGCCAACTCTTCGGCGTCGGTGCGGTCGCCGGCATCGGGTTCACCGTGGCCCTCTTCGTCGGACATCTCGCCTTCAGCGATCGGGAACTTGCCGATCAGGCAACGATGGGAATCCTTGCAGCCTCGTTGATCGCGACCCTGATGGGCTTCGTCCTGCTCAGCGTCCTGGGTGGGAACAAGACCCCGACCGCAGGCGACGCCTAGGGCAATCGATCTCGCCGATTACCCGCCGCCGGACGGATGACCTCATCGAACGGTTGCGCTGATGGTGGGCGGTTTTGACCCCGATGCTCGCAAAAGCGGGCGGAATGTTCGTAGTCTGCGACCGTGTCCCAGCCCCTCGTCATCGTTGAGTCCCCGGCAAAAGCCAAGAAGCTCGCCGAGTATTTGGGCGACGACTACATGGTCGAATCGTCCATCGGGCACGTTCGTGACCTGCCGAGAAACGCAGCAGATGTTCCCGCCTCCTACAAATCCGAGAAGTGGGCGAGCCTCGGAATCGACGTCGACAACGACTTCAAACCGCTCTATATCGTCACGAACGAGAAGCGCGATCAGGTTCGAAAACTGAAAGCGTTGATGAAGGACGCCAGCGAATTGGTGCTCGCAACCGACAAGGATCGCGAGGGCGAGGCCATCGCGTGGCACCTCACCGAGGTCTTGAATCCACGGGTACCGGTGAAGCGGATCGTCTTCACCGAGATCACCCGCGAGGCGATCCAGCGAGCCATCACCAGTCCGGGCGAACTCGATCGGCGGCTCGTGGACGCCCAGGAGGCTCGTCGACTGCTCGACCGACTCTATGGCTATGAAGTGTCACCGGTGCTCTGGAAGAAGGTCATGCCCCGTCTGTCGGCGGGACGTGTGCAGTCGGTCGCCACCCGGATCGTGGTCGAGCGCGAGCGCGAGCGGATGGCATTCCGTTCGGCCAACTACTGGAGCATCACCGGGACCTTCGCCGCTGGAGGACCTGCATCGTTCACTGCCGGTTTGATCGAGATCGATCAGCGTCGGGTTGCGACCGGCCGCGACTTCTCCTCGGTGGGTGTCCTCGCCCGCGAAGGTGCCATCCATCTTCGTCAGCCGGACGCCGAGCAATTGGCCTCACAGCTTGCCGATCAGGCGGCCACGGTGGAGAGTCGGGAGGCCAAGCCGTATCGTCGACGGCCGGCTGCGCCCTTCATCACCTCGACCTACCAACAAGACGCAGGTCGGAAGCTTCGGATGTCGTCGGCGCAGGCGATGCGAGTCGCCCAAGGGCTCTACGAGCGCGGCTACATCACCTACATGCGAACCGAC
>JAHECQ010000527.1 GCA_024641625.1 Acidimicrobiales bacterium
CCATCGGTCGAGCAGATCGGCACACCGCTGATCTTGTTGCGAGCCATGACGGCCTCGGCGTCGGCCAGGGTTGCCTCCGGATGGAGGCTCACGGGATCGCTGATCATGCCCGACTGGGCCCGCTTGACCCGATCGACGTGGTCGACCTGATCCTCGATACTCAGGTTGCGGTGCAGGACGCCGACGCCGCCCTCTCGTGCCAACGCGATGGCCAATGGCGCCTCGGTCACGGTGTCCATCGCGGCCGACAGCAGCGGGGTGCGCAGGTTCAGTCCTGCGATCTCTGTGGTGGTGTCGACCTCGCTGGGCAACACCTCGCTCCAGCCTGGGACGACCAACACGTCGTCGAAGGTGAGCGCCTCGAAGTGTCCGAAGAGGTCGATGTTGGGGTTCGGGCGAGAGACGTCGGTCATGGGGAAGAGGTCTCCTGTGTGAGTGACAACTGTGGTTCTTCGATCACCGCAGCAATGGCCTCGACCAGCAGACGATGCTCGGTGCGGTGCATGCGTTCCTCGAAGGTCTCGAGCGTGTCCCCGGCCTCGAAGGGCACCGAGCTCCACGCGATGACGGGCCCCGAGTCGACACCTTCATCGGGAACCCAGTGCACCATTGCGCCGGACTCGCTGACCTCCCCCTGCCTCCAGGCCTCGAAGGCCCGCTCGATGGCGTGCGTCCCGGGAAAGCAGCCAGGCTTGGCCGGATGGAGGTTGAGCACCCGAAATCGTCCGAGGAAGACCAACGTCAGAATGCGCATCCAGCCGGCCAGCACCACGATGTCGGGCTCGTAACCGGCCACTGCCTGAGCGAGTCGATGGTCGTAGACCGAGCGGACGTCGCCGTCGACTTCCAGTGCGAGCGCAGGCAGGCCGGCTTGCCGAGCCCGATCGAGCCCACCGGCATCGGCGCGGTTCGACACCACCACCGCGATCTCGGCCTTCAGGCGCCTCGTGCTGATGGCGTCGATGAGGGCTTGCAGGTTGCTGCCGTTCCCCGACACCAGAACCGCCAATCGGCTCGGACGCGACAGCCCCTCGATCATCCGATCCGTACTCCGGCGCCGTTGGTGACCCGACCGATGATCCAGGTCGGCTCCGCGATCGCGGCCCGCACTGCCTCGACGTGCTCAGGGGCGACCACCGCCACCATCCCGACACCGCAATTGAGGACGTTCAGCGACTCGATCGGGTCGAGTCCGCTTCGGCTGATGATGAAGCGGAACAATGGGGGAATCGTCCAGGAATCACGATCGATCACCGCGCCGCAGCCATCGGGAAGGATGCGGGGCAGATTGTCGATCAATCCGCCGCCGGTGATGTGCGCGAGCCCATCGATCAGATCCTGGTCGAGGGCCGCGCTGAGCGGGGCCAGATAGCTGCGGTGCACCGCCAGCAGCGCATCGCCCAGCGACTCCCCGTCACCGCCCGGCAGAGGATCCCGAAGATCGAGCTCACTCATGACCTTGCGAGCGAGGCTGTAGCCATTGGTGTGCAGACCCGACGAGGCCAGGCCGATCAGCACGTGCCCGGCCGCAATGCCCGGGCGAGGCAGCAATCGGGGTCGCTCGACAACGCCGACGAGCGTGCCGGAGATGTCCACGGCCCCGCCGACGAGCACATCGGGCATCTCCGCCGTTTCGCCACCGAGGAGCACGACTCCGTTGTTGCGGCACGCTTCGGCCATGCCATCGACCACTCGACCGACGATTTCGGGATCGAGCGCGGCCGAGGCCACGGTGTCGAGGAAGAACAGCGGTCGTGCACCTTGCACCAGGACGTCGTTCACACCGTGGTTCACGATGTCGGCGCCGCAGCCCTCCCAACGATTCAGCTTCTCGGCGATGAGCGTCTTGGTGCCGACCCCGTCAGTGGACGCCACCAGGAGCGGTTGGTCCATCAGGACGAGTGCGCCGATGTCGAACACACCGCCGAAACTTCCGAGACCGGCCACCACCCGGGAGTCGTGCGTGCTCTTGACCGCCCCGGCGATACGGGCGGTGGTCGCGGCACCGGCGCTGAGCGACACACCGGCTTGTTCGTAGGCGTCACGGGGAAGGTGTCGCCAACCGATGTCCGAGCGGGCGAAGAACGGTGCATCGTCGGCCGTCAGCTGGTTGACGATCTCGTACGCCCCCTCCAACGCCGCAGCGAGATCTGCTCCGACACCGACGACGTTGAGCACACGACCACCCGATGACACCGCAACACCATCGTCGGAGACCTTGGTGCTCCCGTGGAGCACCGTTGTCCCCTGGCCGAACTGACCAACCACAGCCCGATCGACCGAGGGAACCGGTAGCCCCACCAGCGGGGCCGCGGGATAGCCGTTGGCGGCCACCACCACCGCAGCGGCGGTTCCCGTGCGCAGCAGGAGGTCGACCTCGGCGAGGCGCCCCTCGATGCAGGCCATCACGACCTCCAGGAGATCGGTCTCCAGTAGCGGCAGGAGCACCTGGGCTTCGGGGTCGCCGAAGCGGCAATTGTATTCGACCAACCGGGGTCCGTCGACGGTGAGCATCAGGCCGGCGTAGAGCATGCCGACATACGGCGTTCCCTCGCTGGACATGGCGTCGACGGCCCGTTGCAGGAAGCTGTTGGAGAGTTCGTGCCACAACGCAGTGCTCACACTCGGCACTGGTGCGAATGCGCCCATTCCGCCGGTGTTGGCCCCGGTGTCGTGCTCGCCCACTCGCTTGTGGTCCTGGGCCGGAGGCAGCGCCTTGACCGTACGCCCGTCACAGAACCCGATGAGGGAGATCTCCTCGCCCAACATGTGTTCCTCGAGCACGATCGTGCTGCCGGCCTCACCCATCGACTGACCCGACAGCATCTCGAAGATGGCGCGCTCGGTCTCGACCCGGTCCGCAGGTACGACGACGCCCTTGCCCGATGCCAGCCCGTCGGCCTTGACCACCACGGGCTTGCCGATCTCATCCAGCCAGGCCAACGCCTGTCCGACATCGGTGAACGTGGCCGATCGTGGTCCGGGGATACCGTGACGACTGGCGAACTGGCGGGTGAAGGCCTTCGAGCCC
>JAHECQ010000528.1 GCA_024641625.1 Acidimicrobiales bacterium
ACTCCGGCGTCGCTCGGACTGTTCGGTGCGTTCCTCGCTGTTCTCACGACCGAGGGTGGTCCTGCAGGGCCGTCGCTCGAGCGTCTCTCGGAGACGTTGCGGACCGTTCGCGCCGCCGAGAACGAAGCCCTGACGCAAGCAAGCCAGGCCTGCGCCTCGGCCCTCCTGCTCAATGCTCTCCCGCTCTGTTTTGCTGGTCTTGTCGTCCTGGTGGAGCCCGATGTCCGGACCTTCTACCTTCACCGTTTCGCCGGTGCTCTGTGCGTGACAGCCATGCTGCTTCTCATTGCCGGCGGTTGGTCGTGGATCGAACGCTCGTTGTGGGGGAGGTCCACCCGGCGCCGAGTAGCCGAGACTCGGCTTCGGGACGTTGTGTCGTCACTCGATCTGGCGGCGGTGGTGCTCGGGGCGGGGGGGACGACAGCCGAGGCGCTTCGGTTGCTCCACGATCGTGGACCGGAGACGATTCGATCCCCGATTGGTGAGCTTCTGGCCCGATGGCGTTCGGGGATAGGCCTGAGCACAGTGCTTCTCGAGTTGCCCGAGCGTGCCGGCGAGGAGTACCGAGCCTTCGCGTCGGCGCTGGTGTCCACAGAACGGGACGGGGCGCCGGTTGCCGCGCTGCTGGCGAGATTGGGTGAAGAGGCGCGTCTGAACCGGCGCCGGGTCGCAGAGATCCGAGCTCGTCGTCTCTCGGTGCAGTTACTACTCCCGTTGGTGTGCTGTTCGTTGCCGGCCGTCATCATCGGAGCGGTCGTACCGCTCGTGGTCGTTTCGGTCGGGCGCGTGGTCTAGGCCTTCCTGTCCAGGCGTTCTCGCAGCCAATGCTGCCTCGCTCATTCTGGGGCCACCGGCGCGAGCCGGTGGTGCTCTGAGAAAGGACACCAAACCATGTTCATGTACAACGCACTCCGAAGTGAGGGCACGAGCCTTCGACGACGGGGTGAAGGCGGCCAGGCAACCGCAGAGTATGCCCTCGTGATTCTGGGCGCTGCGGCCTTGGCCGGCCTTGTTCTGGCCTGGGCGTCGGGCACTGGTCGGATCACCAAGCTGTTGAACGCCGTGCTCGATTCGGTGATCGGGCAGATCGGTTGATGACGACCGGGAAGGACCACGGCACAGACGAGCGCGGGCAAGCGGCGGTCGAGTTGGCTCTGGTCCTTCCCGTCGTCGTGTTGCTCGCGTTGATTGTCCTGCAGGCAGGACTGGTGGCCAAGGACTTCGTGCTGGTCCAGCATGCTGCTCGAGAAGCTGCTCGAGCGGGAGCCGTTCAACCCGACGGTGCGACAGTTCGTCAGGCGGCGATTGCCGGAGGTGGCCTGGTGGGGGATCGCACGATGGTTCGCTGGCAGGGGGGACGGCGAGGCGATCGATCGACCGCCACGGTCACGTACTCGTCGTCCACCGCGGTCCCGCTGGTCGGGAGGCTCATCGGTGACGTGACACTCAGCGCGCAGGTGAGCATCCGAATCGAATGAGGGCTGTCCTCCCCTCGACTCCGAGGTGTGGAGTGGCCGGTGAGGCATCGGCGGTGAGGAGAAGTGCTCACTGCCGACGGACCCCGAGTCGCCGGAGCCAGAATGCGATGGTCACATTCACCCAATCAGGATCGCTCTGGGAAGGCCGATACCCACAGCAGGTTGCCACCCACAACGGCCGATGCGTACCGATGAAGGCGCTGGTCATCTTCGAGTCACGGGGAGAGAGAAGTCGGTGAGTCACGAGGTGGCGATGCGAATCACGCCGAGATCGAACAAGAGCGACGTGTCCCACCGAGTCCTGCCCACACCCGCACCGGGTCGAGCAGCCGCAGAAGCCTTCGTCTCCGAGCACCTCGAAGGGCTGTATCAGCTCGGAGTGACAACATCGGGCGTTCTTGGCTCGGATCGCTTCCGTGGGGGTCAAGGTGCTGCCGATGAAGCGCTGGAGCGCTTCGAGGTGTCCGGCTATGCATCGAGCCGCAACGGTGTGTTCCCCGATCGAGACCGTGGCGCATCGGCATTGTCGCCGTACATCCGCCACGGCCTCTTGAGCCTGCGCGAGGTCTGGGACCGGGTCGAAGGTGGACCGGATCGGGATGTGGCCAAGTTCCGGGACCAGCTCTTGTGGCAGGAATATGCTCGGCACTGGTACGCGCGACTGGGCGGTCGGACGCGTCGGAGTGTTCGACACGAGCGTGTGTCACCGGACGATGGCGTGCGTGAACCCGGGCCGCATCGGATGGCGGAGTTCGTCGAGCAGGGAATGGCGTGTCTCGAGCTGTCGGTCGAAGAACTCGATGACGACGGTTGGATCCCCAATCAGAGTCGATTGTGGTTGGCCGGCCACTGGTCGAATCGTCGCGGGCTGCGCTGGCAAGACGGCGAGGAGGCGCTGTTCCGGCAGCTGATCGACGGCTCGCGTGCGGCCAACCGCCTCGGCTGGCAGTGGGCCTCGGGAGCGTCATCGACCAAGCCCTATGAGTTCACTCGATGGCAGGTCGAGGAGCGGGCCGCCGGCCTGTGCGCGACCTGCGACCTGGTCCACGCCTGTCCGATCGAACAGTTCCCTCCCCAAGCCGGCTTGGAGCCGGTCGAACAGCCGGTGACATTGCGCCGGACCAGCGCGTCATCGCAGGTTGGCGGACCAGCCGATCCCCTCATCATCGGGACAGCCGACGTGGTGTGGCTCACCGCTGAGTCGCTCGGTGCCCGAGATCCTGCACTGGCGGCACATCCGGAACTTCCCGCCGTCTTCGTCTTCGATCGCAGCCTGCTCGAGCGACTTCAGCTGGCGCCGATTCGTCTGGTGTTCCTGGTGGAGAGCCTCGCCGAATTGGCCGCGTCCCGGTCGCTCGAAATCCATCTCGGCGAACCCATCGATGCCCTGCGCGGTCGGCAGACCGCGGTCACCTACGCGCCAGTTCCGGGCTTCAGGCGGAAGTTGCGTCGTCTCGAACCCGCAGCGTTGCATCCGTGGCCCTGGCTGTTGGTGCCGAACGACGGGAGTTTGGTGTCGTTCAGCGCGTGGTTGAAGACCACCATGACC
>JAHECQ010000529.1 GCA_024641625.1 Acidimicrobiales bacterium
ATGGTTCGGGACGATGGAGGGATCGAACCCGCTCCGCTCGGCCGGTCGACCGCTGCCTTTCGGCGACCTCGAGATCGTCGATCCCGACACGGCCGAACCGCTGGCGATCGGGGACGAAGGTGAGATCGCCATTCGGGTCGACGGGCAGATGGTCGGCTTCTGGGAGAATCCAGAAGCGACCGCCGAACGGATGCGCGGCGATTGGGTGCTGACCGGTGACATCGGCCGAATCGATCGGAACGGCTATCTCTACGTGCTCGACCGCAAGGACGACATGATCATCAGCGGCGGCTTCAACATCTGGCCCACCGAACTCGAGAACGTGTTGGCCGACCATCCCGATGTCATCGAGGCCGCTGTGTTCGGTGTCCCCTCCGAACGCTGGGGCGAGAGTCCGTACGCCGTGGTCACCGTCGACACGAACGCTTCGGTCACCTCGGAGGAGCTGATCGCGCTGTGCGCCGATCGTCTGGGGAGCTACAAGAAGCCGATCGCCGTCGAGCTGACGACCGACGAGCTGCCGAAGTCGCCGGTCGGGAAACTGGCGCGCAAGGTACTGCGCGAACCCCACTGGGTCGGGCACGACCGACGAGTGGCCGGCAACTGAGCGTTGGCAGGCCGAGGTCGGTCGCGGCCTCAGCTGACCCGTATGGTCATGGGCTCACGGCCGTAGCCGAGCACGGTGCCCTGCAAGGCAGGCACCGGGCCGACCGGCTCTATCCGTTGGTAGCGGTTGAGGAAGGCATCGAGTGCAAGCTTGGCTTCCAGGCGGGCCAGGTGCGCGCCGACACAGTGGTGGAGTCCCCAACCGAAACCGAGGTGGGGATTGGCGGAGCGTTGGAGATCGAGCTGCTCGGGTCGATCGAACACTCGGGGATCGTGATTGGCCGCGGCGATGACGAGTCCGACGGTCTGTCCGGCTTTCACCGACTGTCCCCCTCGCTCGTGGTCGATCAGGGCCTTGCGGAACATGGTCCGTGCCGGACCGGCGACCCGCATGAACTCCTCGACGGCCGGCGTCAGATCGTCGAGCGCTCGGAGTTCGTCGATGAGGTCGGGTTGCTCGAGGAGTACGCCGAAGGTGTTGGAGAGCAACGACGTCGTGGTTTCGTGTCCGGCGAAGAGCATCAACGTGCAGGCTCCGACGAGTTCCATCAACGTGAAGTCGTCGCCCACTTCGGCGACGAGGTGTCCGAGAATGCTGTCGGAGGGCGAGCGGCGCTCGCGCTCGATCAGTTCGCCGAAGAAGTCGGCGAAATGGGCCGTGGCGGAGATGGCCTGATCCGGATCGGTGGCCCGTGGCTCGGCCGAGAAGACGATCGTTGCCAGGTCGTCGGACCACTGCTGGAACTGCGACCGCTGTTCGGCGTCCACCCCCAGGATGGCGGCGATCACCAAGGCGGGCAGCGGCCCGGCGAAGTCCCGGCGAACCTCCATGGTTCCCGCTGATCCAGGCGCAGGCAGCCCGCCGAGGACGTCGTCGACCACGCTGTGAATGAGGCCTTCGAGGCCGTCGACCCGGCGAGGGGTGAAGACATTGCGCACCGGATTGCGGAGGCGCGCGTGCTCGGGGTCATCGCGGAAGATCATCCAGCCACGCAACAGCTCGATCACCTTGGCGAAGGCCGCCGGCCGATCGATGGCAACCCGTTCGAGGGGCGTGATCCGGTCGGTCGAGAGTCGTT
Source organism: Acidimicrobiales bacterium (assembly GCA_024641625.1). Taxonomy (GTDB): domain Bacteria; phylum Actinomycetota; class Acidimicrobiia; order Acidimicrobiales; family SZUA-35; genus JAHECQ01. The sequence goes on from JAHECQ010000529.1 coordinate 1,686, forward strand.
CGCCGTCGCGGAAGCCATTGGACACTTCGTCGTGATCGATCACCATCCACGCCCGATGGGCGTCGCTCCAGTGCACCGGGCCCTGCGACCGGAAGCGGGCGAAGTAGGCCGCCGGCTCCCTGATGGCCACCGGGTCATTCAGATCGATCATCTCAGGACCCTATTGCGCAAGCTCGAGATGGGTCGAACCAGAGGGAGTCGGGTGGAAGCTACAGTCGTCGGCGATGCGGCCCCCGATCCAGTTCCCCCGTGTCGATCGTCGCCTCGTCGTCTTTGTCCTCATCGGTGCGGCCGTGGGCCTCACTGTGGCCACTGCCTCGCTCGATTTCAGCTTCTTCTTCGGCGATCCTCCCCTGGTGCGGGGCATCCCCGACGATTCCGGGAGCAGCTTCGCCGGGTTCCGCTACTTCGTGCAGGACGGTTGGCATTTCCCGCTCCTGGCCACGACCTCCCTGACCGACGGCTCGAACACCGAGACCGTCATTGCCCTCACCGACAGCCTTCCACTGCTGGCATTGTTGGCCAAGAGCTTTCGGTTCCTCGGTCTGACGCCGGAGCACTGGATCGCCGGATGGTTCTACGGCTGTTTCGTGGCCCAGGGTGTCGGTGCCGCATTGGTCGCCTACACCCACGAGGTTCGCTCTCGATGGTCGGTGATGACCATGGCCACGCTGGCTGCCACGGCGCCGGTGTTCATGCTGCGCGTCTGGCATCCGGGACTGTTCGGTCAGTTCACGGCGCTGCTCGTCTGGGCGGCCATCGGCCGGTTCTGGCATCGACGCACACTCGACTCGGCGTTCTGGATGCTCCCGGCGTTGTTGCTCGCTCTGCTGATGCATCCCTATTTCTTCGTGATGTGCTGCGTCGTGGCCGGTGGTGCGGTTGCGTCGGCGTGGTTGGCGAAGGTCCTCTCGTTCAGGCAGCTGGTCGCATGGAGCGGGGTCACGGGCATCACGCTGGTGGTGGCGATGTATGTGTTCGGCTACCTGCCGAACAACGCGATCGCTCCCGGCGGCTACGGCGAGTTCGGTATGTACGTGGTGGGGCCGGTGTGGCCGCAGTGGTCCAGGATCTGGCCGGGGAACGAGTGGCTGCTCCTCAACCGGACGGGAACCTTCGAAGGGGTCAACTACCTCGGTGCGGGCGGCGTGCTGGCCCTGGTTGCGGCGATCGTGACCCAACCGCGCCGGATCGGTCGGTGGATCATCCGCCATCAGTCGTTCGTGTTCGTGCTCGGGCTGCTCACCGCAGTGGCGGTCACCCATGCGGTCTACGTGCGCTCGAACGTGCCGTATCTCCCGGTCGGTGAGCAGATGATCTGGCTTCGAACCGGGACCACTC
>JAHECQ010000093.1:0-6005 GCA_024641625.1 Acidimicrobiales bacterium
TTCTTGGCCGGTGCCTTCTTGGCCGGTGCCTTCTTGACGGCGGCCTTCTTGGTTACGGACTTGGTAGCCACGTTGCTCTCGCTCCTTGTTGGATCTGCTTCCGTCAATTGATCCTCGGAGGACCCTAACCATTCAGACGGATCTACTGGGGAATGTTCTGTTCCTTGATCGGCATGTTCCTCTTGCCTTTCCAGCGTTTGGACCGACACCAATTCAAGATTTATCCCTCGCCGCTCGGAGTCGAGTGACACCACTCGAGCCAGGACGTTCTGGCCCTTCTGAACGATGTCGCGCGCTTTGGCCGGAGGTGGATCACCCATTGCCTTGGACGGCAGATAACAGAGCGCACCTTCGGCCAAGACGTAACAGCCGTGGGAGGCGAAGTGATCAACGACTCCTTCGACCTCGGCACCGAGGTGATGTTTGGTCACGAATGACAGGAAGTCGAGGGGCTTGTTGAGTTCGCTACCGACGTTGGCGCGTTGGCTTGCGGCCCGTTGGTTTCCGGCCTGTCGATCCGTGGCCGGGTTCGCCGAACCGGTGTCGCCGGCCGAGGTGGATGATTTGGCCGAGCCGTTTCTCGTTCGTCTGGTCGACTGACGAGATGAGGTGTTCTTGTCTCGGTCGGTGGCCGATCGCGACGGCGGGGGTGTCTTGGGCGTTGGCGGCGGCCCGCTTGCCTCCCGCGACGCCCGCACTGGTCGGCGGCTCTCGCGCTGGGCTCGACGCGACACCGGTCCGCGTACGGGAATTCGTGCGACGAAGACCCAACCGACATGTTCCACCGGCTTGCCACCGATGAGGCGCCCCTCGTCGAAGAGCCAGCCATGTTCACCGTGGAATTCCTGGAAGGAATCGTTGGAGAGCACCGCAGCGGCTGCCTTCTCGGCGACCTGCAGAATGAATGCGTCTCCACGACCGACCACACCTGCCGGCGGCATCAGCAGTTCGCCGGCCTCGATGGCCGCTTCGAACTCGGGTTTTTCGGTGGAATCGATTCGGTGGGCAAACGTCGCGTCGACGATCACGGTCACCGAGCTGAAGTGACCCTCTTCGAGGATGGCGCGAACCGCCTCGTCGAGTTGATTCAAGCTCGGAAGACTTCGCCCTTCAGTGGCGATGTTGGATCCGTCGACCACGAGATGTCGTGGCGATGAAGTCATGCAACCTCCAGTACAGCACTCTTGTCGGCCATTCTTGCGGATAGTGGAACCTTCGATCGAGAGAAGTCGGGCCAATTCCCCATGGCGGCAGGCGCTCGCAGGGGGCTTGGTGGGTGACTCGGCCCACTCGGGGCCCTAGGCTCGCCTGCGTGATCAAAGCAGTCCTCTTCGATTTCGGCGGAGTCATCCTTTCCTCACCGTTCGAGGCGTTCAACGCCTACGAAGCTGCGAACGGTCTACCGCTGGACACCATCCGCTCCATCAACGCCACCAATCCGGACGAGAACGCGTGGGCCAGGCTCGAACGCAGCGACGTGAACGCGGTCGAATTCGCCGAGTTGTTCCAGCGTGAAGCGGCCGCGGCCGGCTTCGAGATCGACGGCCATGCGATTCTGGGCCTGGTGTCGGGCGATCTTCGCCCCGTCATGGTCGAGGCGTTGCGCAGGATCGGGGATGCAGGGTTCAAGACGGCTTGTCTCACCAACAACTTCCGGTCGCGCGAGGACCGAGGAAGCGGTGTCGATTCGGCCGATCCTGACCGGGCGGCTGCATTGCGATCGGTGATGCGAATGTTCGATGCCGTCATCGAGTCGTCCCGCGTCGGCATCCGCAAACCGGAGATCGGGTTCTACGAGATCGCTTTGCGAGAATTGGGTATCGAGGCGACCGACGCTGTCTTCCTCGATGATCTCGGGGTGAACCTCAAGCCCGCCAGATCCATGGGTATGCAGACCATCAAGGTCCTGCATCCCGATCAGGCGCTTGGCGAACTGGAAGCCATCCTGGGCATGGAACTTCGCTGAATCGGAGGGTCAACCGGGAAGGTTGCCGAAGGCACGTTGCATCAGCTCGGCCTGTTCCTGTTGGTGGACAGCGGCCGAACCCGACGCAGGGCTGGCTGACTCTCGACGGCTGACCCGTAGGATTTCATGTGTCCGGTCGTGGGCTTTGAACAGGTTGCCCTTGATCGCGTTCCAGGCACCCATGTTCTCCGGCTCCTCCTGAAGCCAGACGAGCTCACGGGAGTTGGGGAACTGGTCCACGACCTCGGCGATTCCGTCGAAGGGCCACGGATAGATCTGCTCGATGCGAACGATTGCCACCGGCGCGCCGATTTCGTCGCGGTACGCCTCGGCCTCGGCTGCAACCTTGCCGCTGGCCAGGACGATGCGCCCCACGCTCGAGTGATCGAGGTGATCGTTGAACGACAACACTTCCTCGAAGGAGCCGGTGGTGAGTTGGTCGACGGTTCCCTTGGTCCACTTGGCCCGAAGCCCCGACTTGGGGGTGAACACCACCAGGGGACTGCGGACCTCGCGAACCATCTGACGGCGCAGGAGATGGAAGAATTGGGCCGCAGTCGTGGCGTTGACCACCTGAATGTTGTCTTCGGCACACAAGATCAAGAAGCGCTCGAGGCGAGCCGACGAGTGCTCGGGACCCTGCCCCTCGAAGCCGTGGGGAAGCAGCATGACGAGCCCGGTGTGTTCGTTCCACTTGTCGCGTGCGGCAACCAGGAACTGATCGATGATGACCTGGGCGCCGTTGACGAAGTCTCCGAACTGAGCCTCCCAGGCCACGAGTACCTCGGGCCTGACCAGTGAGTAGCCGTATTCGAACCCCAAGCCGGCGAACTCCGAAAGGGTCGAGTCATAGACCCAGAAACGACTCGAGTCGTGGGCCAGTTGGGACAATGGGGTGAACTCTGCACCGGTTTCGTAGTCGTGGAGGGTGGCATGGCGGTGAGCGAAGGTGCCGCGTCGAGTGTCCTGACCGGTGAGTCGCACAGGGGTCCCCTCGGCGAGCAGCGTGCCAATGGCAAACGCCTCCCCGAGCGCCCAATCGATCTCACCTCCGGCCCACATCTTGTCCCTGGCTTCGAACTGACGGGCCAACTTGGGGTGCACCGTGAAACCGTCAGGCACCGTGGAGAGCGCGCCGTACACCCGCTCGAGCAGCTCGAAGGGCACGCCTGTCTCGACATGGGGAAGTACGCCGAGAGGTGGTGGGTATGGCTTGGCCAACAGTCCGGCGGGTGGGGCGGATTCGCGGGTCGAATCGAGGCCCTGCTGCATCATCTGCTGGAAGTAGTCGAGTGCTGCTTCGGCCTCCGAGACGGTGATGTCGCCTCGGTCGACCAATCGTTGGGTGTAGATGGTACGAGCCGACGGGCGGGCCGCGATCTTGCGATACATGAGCGGCTGGGTGTAGCTGGGATCGTCGCCTTCGTTGTGGCCCTGCCGGCGATAGCCGATCATGTCGATGACGACGTCCTTGTGGAACCGCTGCCGATAGGCGAAGGCCAGGTGGGCGACGTGAACGCACGCCTCGGGATCGTCGGCGTTCACATGGAAGATCGGCGCCTGGACGCTCTTGGCCACATCGGTGGAGTATTCAGAGCTTCGAGACTGATGGGGCGCGGTGGTGTAGCCGAGTTGATTGTTGATGATCAGATGGATCGTGCCACCGACCTTGTAGCCCTTGATCTGGGAGAGGTTGAGCGTTTCGGTGACGACACCCTGGCCGGCAAAGGCGGCATCGCCGTGGATGAGGAGCGGCATGACGGGATAACGCGGTGCGTTCTCATCCTCGATGCGATCCATGAACGCCCGGGCCATTCCGACCACCACCGGATCGACTGCCTCGAGATGGGATGGGTTGGGTGCAAGCTGAATGCTGACGCGGTTTCCGGCAGGGCTGAGGTGCTCGCCCTGGAAGCCGAGGTGATACTTCACATCACCCGATCCCTGAATGGAATCTTCGCGGATCATGCCCTCGAACTCGCGGAACAGGTCTTCGTGGCGCTTGCCCATGATGTTGACGAGCACGTTGAGGCGACCGCGATGGGCCATCCCGACCACGACCCGAGCCGTCCGCTCGTCGGCTGCTCGAGACATCAATGCGTCGAGAATCGGAACGGCACTCTCGGCTCCTTCGAGACCAAAGCGCTTCTGGCCGACATAGCGAGCGCCGAGGAATTTCTCCAGTGCTTCGGCTGCACTGAGACGTTCGAGGATGTGGTGTTGCTCCTCGCGGGAGAAGTGATAGGGCTTGCCCTCGACCTGTTCCTGGATCCAGCGCTTTTCGGTGGGGTCGGCGATGTGCATGTACTCGACGCCGATGGTGCGGCTGTAGGCATCACGCAGGATGCTGAGAATGTCTCCGAGTGCCATCTTGCGGGTTTCGCCACCGACCGATGCGTAGACGCCATCGCGAAGCCCGGTGAGGAACTCGCGGTCGAGATCCCAGATGGTGAGGCCGAAGCTCGCCGGGTCCAGCTCGGGGTGCCGCTTGGTCTCGTTCTCCTCGAGCGGATTGATGTTGGCGATCAGGTGTCCACGCACCCGGTATTGATTGATGAGCGTGTTGACCGCCATCTGTTTGGACATGGCGCTGTCGGCATCGTCCTCGGCCATCGCACCGTGATCGGGCAGCCATTTCACCGCTTCGTAAGGCACCCCGAAGTCCTCGAAGAGGTCGGTGTAGAACTCGTGCTCGCCCATCAAGTACTCGTGGACCTGCTTGAGGAACATGCCGGACTCGGCACCCTGGATGATGCGGTGGTCGTAGGTGCTGGTGATGGCGAGAATCTTCGACAACCCGAGCCGTGCGAGCACCTTGGGATCGGCGGCCTGGAATTCGGTCGGGTAGCCGATTCGGCCCACGCCGATGATCGCGCCCTGCCCCGGCATGAGGCGGGGCACCGACTGGACCGTTCCGAGCGTGCCGACGTTGGTCAGGCTGACGGTTGCGCCGCTCATGTCGTCGATGGTCAACTTGTTGTCGCGAGCCTTGGTGATGAGGGCCTCGTAGGCGTCGACGAATTCGTTGAACGTCAGGGTGTCCGCCTGCTTGATCACCGGCACGATGAGCGAACGGGAACCGTCCGACTTCTGCTGGTCGACCGCCAATCCGAGGTTGACGTGAGCGTTGCGAACGATGCGGGGCTTGCCGTCGGTGCCCTCGATGAAGACGTTGTTGAGTGCTGGAACCACCTCGGCGATGGCGCGCACGATGGCGTAGCCGATGATGTGAGTGAAGCTGACCTTGCCCCCGCGCACGCGGGCAAGATGGTTGTTGAGGACCGTACGATTGACCTCGAGCAGCTTGGCCGGCACCTCTCGAACGCTGGTGGCGGTCGGCACGACGAGGCTGGCTGCCATGTTGGTCGCAATGCGCGCCGCGACACCTCGGAGCGGCTCACCGAGTTCGGTATCGCTGTCGGCGCCGGCTGGGGTTGCAGCGGCGGGTTCCGAGATGGGCCGCGTGGGCATTGCCGGTGAGGCGGCGGTAGGAGCGACGAGAGCAGCCGTCGCTTCGTTTCGGCCGTTTCCATCACCGTTGGCCAAGATCGGTGTGGGCGCAGACAGAGCCGCGGGGGCGAGTGGCGGAGCTCCGTCGCCGGTCTCGAACAGGGTGCGCCACTCGTCGGAGACCGAGCGAGGGTTCGCCAGATACTGCTGGCGAAGTTCGTCGACGAGCCAGTCATTGGGGCCGGCGAGACTGGGATCGGAATGCGAAGATGCCACGGGACCGAGCCTACAAGTCCTCGCCGGTGCGGCCTGGTTGGGCGGTGAGAAGTTGGGCACGTGATGCTGGCGCGTCGCCGGTCGAGTGACCCAGGTGGGTCCATCGTGCAGGCGATAACGTCGGGACCGATGCTGGTTGCCACCTGGAATGTCAATTCCCTGAACGCTCGTCTGCCTCGGGTCGAGGAATGGTTGGCCGATGTCGAACCCGACGTGGTCTGCATGCAGGAGACCAAGCTCGCCGACGAGGCCTTTCCCGCCGACGTCTTTGCCGGCATGGGCTACGAGTCGGTTCACCACGGGGAGGGTCGCT
>JAHECQ010000093.1:6046-11290 GCA_024641625.1 Acidimicrobiales bacterium
GACCCGATCGCCGGCTTTCACCCGAGCATCGAAGCCGATCCCGATGCCCGGTTGGTGTCGGCGTGGTGCGGCGGGATCAGGGTGCACAGTGTGTACGTGCCCAACGGGCGCGAGGTGGGTCACGATCATTACCGCTACAAGCTGTCGTGGCTGGCTCGTCTGCGTTCCCATCTCGAGGCCACGGTCCGGCCCACGGACGATGTCCTCGTCGCCGGCGACTGGAACATCGCTCCGACGGACGACGACGTGTGGGACACCTCGGCGTTCGTCGGGTCGACCCATGTCACGCCCCCCGAACGCCAGGCGTTGGCTGCGGTCACCGAGTGGGGACTTGTCGACACCTTCCGGCAGCGCCATCCTGGGGCTGGGCTCTTCAGCTACTACGACTACCAAGCCGGGCGCTTCCACAAGCGACAGGGCATGCGCATCGACTATCTGCTTGCTTCGGAATCGCTGGCCGCCCGTTCGGTGCTCGACGTCGTCGATCGAAACGGCCGCAAAGGTACCAAGCCGAGCGATCACGCCCCGGTGCTGGCGGTCTATGGTCGCCCCCGGCCATGAGCGAAGGAGCCGAGCCCACGCCGCCGACGCCGGAGGTTGCTCCCTGTGACCAGTCGTGGTCGAACACGGTCGACTGGGCAGATCCGGCAACCCGCCGAGAGCTATTGGCGGCCTTTTTTCGTCGGATCGATGTCGAGGAGTTGCCCGAGCGGCGGCGCCTGGCCTGGAGAGTCGGCGACGCCGCACGCGAGATCATCGAGCGACTGGTGGATACCCGTGCAACCGACGTCGATCTGGCCGCAACCGCCACCGAACTCGAGGCCGTCGCCGTTCGTTTGCGTCAGTTCGACCATGGTCGTCGCTACGACGGTTACGGCGAGGCCGCAACCGCCGGAGGCGGACCGCCGATGGGCCACGCGGACTTCAGCCCCCTCATCGGCCGGGCCAATCCGTTGGCGCCTCCCATGGAGTTCGAACTCGGCGGTACCGATGACGAGCCGGTCGTGAGTGCCAGCGTGACCTTCGGCTCAGCCTATGAAGGCCCTCCCGGCTGTGTGCACGGGGGCCTGGTGGCGGCGGCGTTCGACGAGATCCTCGGAGCGACCCAGGCCCTGAGCGGCAATCCGGGTATGACCGGCAATCTGTCGGTGTCGTACCGGTCGCCCACTCCGCTGCATGCCGAGCTGAGCTTCCGTGCCCAGTTGGATCGGGTGGAGGGCCGGAAGATCTACGTGTCAGCAACCCTGCATGCCGGCGAGACGTTGTGTGCCACCTGCACGGGCCTGTTCATCAGCGTCGATTTCGAGCGTCTGGCGGAGATGCAACATCGGCGAAACACCTCGAGCTGACCGGCGCCGGGAGTCAGCTGCCGACACGGCGCAGGACTTCGAGCAATTCGTCGCCGTAGCGTTCCAGCTTCGCCGGGCCGATACCCGGTGTGGCCGCGAGCTGGGATCGGGTGCTTGGCCGGCGGTCGGCCAGGGCGCGTAGCGTCTGGTCGGTGAAGAGCACGAACGGCGGTACGTCGGCTGCTCGAGCTCGATTGCGCCGCCAGGTATGTAGTGCATCGAAGGTCGGATCGTCGGGAGCGAGCGTCCGATTCGGCCGGCTCTTCGGCGGAAGGGCACCCCGAGACCGGGCCACCTCGGCCCGCCAGTCGAGGGGGCGGTGACCCCGTTGAAGAAGGTCGACCGCCGACTGCAGCCTCCCCAAATGCGGTGACGGCTGACGCTTCGCCGATCGAGTGCCGAAGGTGCGCTCGGCGGCCCAGGAGAGGTGGAGCTCGAGTTCGGCTCGAGTGATACCGACATACAGAAGGCGCTGCTCCTCGGCAATTTGTTCTGCGGTTTTTGCGTAGCTGATGGGTACGAAGCCCTGCTCCAGGCCGGCCAAGTGGACAATCGGCCACTCGAGTCCCTTGGCGCCGTGGAAGGTGGCCAGTTCGACGGCATCGCCGTCGAGTTGGACTTCACCGGCCGAGATCGTGCCCACCCAGGCCACCAAACCGGGACCGGTGGGCGCAGGATCGATGGTCAGGTACTCGTGAGCCAGGCGACTGAACGCGGCGAGATTTTGCCTCCGCTCGATTTCTGCCGGTGTGAGGGTTTGGTCCTCGTCGAGTCTGCCGGCCGGTGTCGGACGGCTGTTCGGCTCGTGTTCGTCCTCGGTCGGGGCCGAGGAGACGTCATCGGCACGCTCGGCCAGAGCGGTCTCAAAGGGGGAACGATTGAGCCGCAATGACTCGTCCAGCGCCCGGATGGCCATCGTGAGATCGACCCCGGGTCGCCCCAGTGCTCGCAGCTCGGTCTTGACCTCGGTGCTTGCCAGGGGGCCGCTCCCGCCGCGGACCCGCACGGGTATGCCGGCCGCGACCAGTGCCTGTTCGATCGGCACGAGCTGGGCGTTGGTGCGAACCAGCACTGCCTGATCGGCCCAGGGCCGATCGGCGGTCTTTGCTCGGCGTATGGTTTCTGCGATTCCCTGTGCTTCGTCCTGATCGGTTGGGTAGGCAGTGATGGTGGGCACGCTGCCGTCGGACCGATGGGCCTCGAGCGGAGCTTTTCGTTCACCGAGTGCGGCCCCTGCGGCGGCCAGGATCTGCGGTGTCGACCGGTAGTTCTCCTTGAGCTCGATGACGGTCGACGCAGGCTCGCGTCGGGCAAAGGTACGCAGCAGATTCGGGTCGGCCCCGTTCCATCCGTAGATGGCCTGATTCGGATCGCCGACGACGAAGAGGTCGTCGCCGTCACCCCGCCAGGCCTTGAGCAGTTCGAACTGGAGGGGGTTGACGTCCTGGAACTCGTCCACGTAGAGATGTCGGTGGCGCCATCGGACTGCGGCCGCATACTCGGGGTCGACGAGGAGATCCCGCGTGGCCAGGGCCAGGAGGTCGTCGAAGTCGACCACGCGTCGTTGACGCTTCTCCTGGGCGAATCGGTGCATCAGCTCACCCAACTCGGCTGGTGCGATGGGACTGTTGCGACCGGCGAGCTCGGCGGCCGCCGGGTATTGCTCGGGGGTGACGAGCCGGGCTCGGGCCCATTCGATCTCGCTGACCACGTCGAGCGCTTCCACCCCTTGGCGGCGGCTCATGAGCTGGCTGACGAGGCGATACTTCCGATCGAGCAACGCCGGTGGTGCGATCCCGCGGTCCGCCCAGCGTTGACGTAACTGGGTGAGTGCGATGCCGTGGAAGGTGCCGGCCACGACGTCGTCGCGCAAGCCGAGATGGCGGAGGCGGCCGCGGAGTTCGGCCGCCGCCTTTCGGGTGAACGTGAGTGCCAGCACCCGGCGAGGGTCGGTCTGGTCGGTGGCGACGCGATGAGCGATGCGTCGCGTGAGTACTCGGGTCTTGCCCGAACCGGCACCCGCGAGCACCACGAGGGGGCCACCTTGGTGGGTGACTGCCGCCACCTGTTGCTCGTTCAACCCGTCGAGAAGGCTCTCCGCATCCACCTCGACGACCTTAGTCGTGCGCTGTGACGCTTCGACTGGGCGCGGATCGGGAGCGACTCGGTCACTGTCGGGATCGGGTCACTGTCGGCATCGGGTCACTGTCGGGGTCTGCCACTGTCGGATCATCCGTGTTGGGCTCAGCCTTGCGGTGCCTCTGGGTTATCGTGTTGCGGTGGCACAGGTATCGCTCCGGAACGAAGAACGAATAGTGCTCGACCTTCGTCCCCACTGGTGGTTCTTCTCCAGCCAAGCGCTGGCTTTGGTGGTGGCGATCGCCGTGGGCATCATGGCGCTGGCCGTCGATGGCCCGAGCGAGCTCAACCTGCTGGTCGGCCTGCTGGTGTTGGCGGCGGCGGGGTGGTTCGGGGTCCGATACCTTGCCTGGACCACGACGAACTTCGTGCTCACCACCGACCGCCTGATCAGCCGCAACGGCATCATCTCTCGCACGGGGACCGAGATTCCGCTGGAGCGGGTCAACACCGTCTTCTTCAGCCAGTCCCTGTTCGAGCGCATGGTCCGCTCGGGCGATCTCGTCATCGAGTCGGCCGGCGAGATGGGTACGTCGCGTTTCACCGACATTCGTCGTCCGCTGGATGTGCAGAGCGAGATCTACAACCAGATGGAAGCGAACGAGAACCGGAAGTTCGATCGAGTGGGCCAAAATCTGGCTGGTCAGGGCCTGGTCCAAACTGCTTCGATCCCGGACCAGATTCGTCAGCTCGACGAGCTGCGACGCGACGGCGCACTCACCAACGCAGAGTTCGAGGCCAAGAAGGCCGAACTTCTCCGGCGACTCTGATGCTTCGGGTGTCCGACGCAGATGCGTGAACACTTCGGGGCCAATCGAGTCGTTTCCGTGGTGAGCCTGGTCCCTTCGTTCACCGAGACCCTGCGGGCCTGGGGACTCGATCCGCTGGCTTGCACCCGCTACTGCGAGCAACCCGATCTCCGGGAGGTCGGTGGAACGAAAAATCCGGACATCGACCGCATTGCGGCGCTCGAGCCTCGGTTGGTCCTGCTCGACAAGGAGGAGAACCGACGCGAGGACGCGGCGGAACTGGTCGATCGCGGGTTGAACGTGTTCGTGACCGACATCCGATCGGTGTGGGAGGTTGCGCCCGAACTCGATCGCTTGGCGGAGGCGCTGGGTCTCCGATCGCGAACCAGCGACTGGCCGACCCCGGTGTCCCAACCGATCACGCACCGGGCGTTCGTCCCGATCTGGCGTCGTCCCTGGATGACCATCGGTGCTGCAACCTATGGTTCGTCGTTGCTCGAGGTGCTCGGTATCGGCAACATCTTTGCCGGGTCGGCGAGCGGCGCGCACGAAGGGGGCTCCGGCGAGTATCCCGAGATCGATTTCGAAGAGGTCGCCTTGCGGCGCCCTGATGTGATCTTGGTGCCTTCGGAGCCCTATGACTTCCAACAAGCCCATCTCGGCGAGCTCTCCGAAGTGGCGCCGGTCGTGCAGATCGACGGCCGTGACCTGTTCTGGTGGGGCTCGCGTACGCCGGCGGCCATCGAACGCCTCGGCCGAGTGCTCAACCCCCTGCGGCGAGGCGACTGAACCTGGACGGCCGGCCAGGTCTGGGCACGAGCCGACGGTCAGGCCTCACCCGAGCTGTTGGATCGCCTCGGCGACCGCGAGCGTGCGCCGAGCGTTGTCGACGTGCAGGTTCTCGATCATGCGGCCGTCGACGGTCACGACACCCCGACCATCGGCTTCGGCCTCGGTGAATGCTTCGATCACCCGTCGGGCATGGTCGATATCGCTCTCGGTGGGCG
>JAHECQ010000094.1:0-4571 GCA_024641625.1 Acidimicrobiales bacterium
GCCTCCGAGCTTCCACAGTGCCTCACGCCCGGCCGAAGGTTCTCCCAGGCCCTCGATCTGGATGGTCAACGCAGCCAGGCGGAGTGCTGCCATCTCGTCCGATGCCAGCGCCGGGTCGGGCAGGTAGTACTCATCGGGTGGGATCCGATACCCATCGACCGGCGGATCGGTGGCTGGGACCCGCTCGACGCGCAGGGGAATGCCCATCGTGCGCAGGTCGTCCTTGTCGCGTTCGAAGGCCCGGTGGAAGGCGCTGTCGCTCTCGGGATAGCCCTCGACCTCGTGGCGGATCTCCTCTGCGGCAAGAGGCCGGCGGGTGTCGAGAAGGACTGCGGTGAGGTTCAGCAGACGTTCGAGCTTGGACATGCAGGGCGCTTCGGGTTACAGGCTGTCGATGAGCTTGACGACTCGCTCGTCCTCGGACTTGAACGGATCCTTGCAGAGCACGGTGCGCTGGGCCTGGTCGTTCAGCTTGAGGTGGACCCAGTCCACGGTGTAGTCACGTTTGCGTTCCTTGGCCCGCCGAATGAAGTCGCCGCGCAACTTGGCCCGGGTGGTCTGGGGCGGCGTGTCGATCGCTGCGGTCATCTCGGCGTCGGTGAGCGTGCGTTCGACGAGGCCGCGGTCCTGCATCTTGTAGAACAGGCCTTGGGACCGACGCACGTCGTGATACTGCAGGTCGATCAACTGGACGCGTGCGTGGCCCAGGGGGAGGTCGTGCTTGGCCCGATAGTTCTCGATCAGGTTGTGCTTGATCACCCAGTCGAGCTCGCGATCGAGCTTGAACGGATCGAGTTCGAGTTGCGTCATCACGTGTTCCCACATGCGCAGCGCCCGCATCTCGTCGTCGGGGAGGCCCTTGGTCTCGGCATAGCGCAAGGCCCGGTTGAGGTACTCGGACTGGATCTCGAAGGCCGAGGCTTCACGCCCGTTGGCCAGCCTCACCTTGCGCTGCATCGTCAGGTCGTGGGAGATCTCGCGAATCGCCCGAATGGAGTTCTCGAGCGTCATGTCCCGCAACACGCAGCTGGGATCCTCGACCATGCGCAGGAGGATTGCCATGGTGCCGACCTTGAGGTACGTGGTGTACTCGCTCATGTTCGAGTCGCCGACGATCACGTGGAGGCGGCGATAGTTCTCGGCATCGGCATGCGGTTCGTCGCGGGTGTTGATGATCGGGCGACTTCTCGTGGTGGCCGAGGAGACACCTTCCCAGATGTGTTCGGCCCGTTGACTCACGGCGAACATCGCACCGCGCGCCGTCTGGAGAACCTTCCCGGCCCCGGCATAGATCTGACGACTGACGAGGAACGGAATCAGCACCTCGGCGTAGTGCGACAGGTCGTCGCCTCGGGTGGTGAGGTAGTTCTCGTGACAGCCGTAGCTGTTGCCGGCGGAGTCGGTGTTGTTCTTGAACAGGTGGATGGTGCCTCGGATGCCCTCGTCACGAAGCCGCTCCTCGGCCGAGTCGAGGAGCTGCTCGAGGATGCGCTCCCCCGCCTTGTCGTGGACGACGACTTCGCCGATGTTGTCACACTCGGCAGTGGCGTACTCGGGATGCGAACCGACGTCGAGATAGAGCCGCGCCCCGTTGACCAGGAACACATTGGACGACCGACCCCACGAGACGACTCGCCGGAACAGATAGCGGGCCACCTCGTCCGGACTCAGCCGCCGCTGGCCGCGCAGGGTGCACGTGACTCCGTACTCGGTCTCGATGCCGTAGATGCGCCGTTGATGCACGGAGGTCACGCTAGCCGAGCCCGAGCGGACGTCTCGCATGGGTGATGTCCATCATCGAAGAAACCTGCGGCAGGGACGGTTGGAGACTCAGAGCATTCCCTCGACATCCTCAGAGCTCAGTCGGCGGAAGCAGCGACCCTCGTCGAGGCGATCGAGTACCGCCAGCTCGAGTTCGTCGGTCGACAGTGATCGATCGGGCCCGGAGAGGGCGGCGACTGCCCCACGAAGCGCTGCCGGCAGATCGAGCGATGTGCGATCGAGTGCCGCCAATCGTTCCCGGATGGCTTCGGCGTCGCCGCCGAGGGCGGCGAAGCCCTGCTCGTCGGTGACCGATCCGTCGTAGCGGATGTGGAACAGGCGATTGCCCCTCTCGCGGTGTCCGACGGCCACCACCAGGATCTCGACCTCGAGCGGCTTCATCTCGTGGGTGAAGATCTGTCCCAGCATCTGGGCGTATTGATTGGCCAGTGCCTGGGAATCGACGTCGTCCCGACTGTAGGTGTAGCCCTTCATGTCGGCGTGTCGAATGCCGGCGATCCGAAGCTGGTCGTACTCGTTGTACTTTCCGACCCCGCCGAAGGCGATGCGGTCATAGATCTCGGAGATCTTGCGCAGATTGCGTGACGGGTTCTCCGCTGCCAACAAGATGCCTCCCGAGAACTCGACGGCGACGAGGCTTCGACCTCGGGCAATACCCTTCTGGGCGTAATCGGCCCGGTCCTTCATCACCTGTTCCGGTGCGACGTAGAACGGCATGTTCATGGTGATCAGGCCCTCTCGCTGAACTGCGCGATGATGTCGGCGAAGCGCTCGGCCACTTCCGTTTCGGCTACCTCGTGGTAGCCGTCCGCGGTGATGGTGGCGATGATCGGGTAGATCCCTCGCATGTTGTCGGGTCCGCCCGTCGCCGAATCTTCGTCGGCTGCGGTGAACAATGCACGCAGGAGCAGGTCGACGCAGGCATCACGGTCGATCTGGTGGGAATGTCCGAGCCGGATGACGGTTCGGGCGTGCAGGCTGCCCGAACCAGAGGCAACGTAGTCCTCGTCCTCGTAGCGCCCTCCCGTGACGTCATAGGCGAACAGTCGGCCATAACCGCGGACTCGGTCGTAGCCGGCGAAGATGGGGATGACGACCATGCCCTGCATCGCGGCGGGAAGGTGTCCGCGGATCATCTGCGAGAGCTGATTGGCTTTGCCCTCGAGGGACAACGCGTGACCCTCCACCTTCTCGTAGTGTTCCAGTTGCAGCTGGAAGAGTTTGACCATCTCGATGGCCGGGCCGGCGGCGCCGGAGATGGCGACCCCTGACCAGCGGTCGGCCTGGAAGACCTTCTCCATGCTGCGATGGCTGATGAGGTTGCCCGAGGTGGCCCGCCGGTCGCCGGCGATCACGACGCCCTCGTTGAACTTCGCCGCCACGACGGTGGTGCCATGAGTGACGGCCGCAGCGTCGTAGGGGGCATCGACCTCGTACTGCGGTCGAAGGCCTTCGCGGGACAACAGGGCGGCAAAGTTGGGGCCGGGATCATCGGCCGGGGTATAGAACGGGAGACTCATGGCGACAGGCTAGCCGTCGAGTGCGGTCCCGGAGTCCACTGCTGCACCAGTCGGGCGTCGCGTACTTCGGATCGAGGGGGTGTCCCGGCTGTCATGGGCTGGGTATCTCATGGCGGAATCGCCGAGTCCCGGGGACAATGGGCGGAGATCACGGCGATCGTCCACTGACAGATCTGACCGTTCGCTCGAGCCATCGCTCCCGGGGGGCATCTGCATGCAGGCAACGCGACTCTTGCGACTGGTCCTGGGCGCTGTCGGCCTTGTGCTCGCCGTGTTGCTCGTGGGCAAACTCACGCTTCTCGATTCGGTCAAGGACGTTGATCGGGCGGTGTTCGAAGCGCTCGTCCCCCGTCTCCAGAGCATCCCCGGATTGACGTCACTCAGCGAGCGAGTGACCGAGATCGGCTCGATCCCGGTGAACTACGGCATGGCGATCGCCCTGGGCGGACTGGTCTTCGCCGCTCGCCGTGACCCACTTCGCGGCCTGTTGATTCCGGCCACGGTGTTGGTCGGCCACCTCCTGCAGCGGCTTGCCATCGACGTGGTCGACGGCTTCGCTCCCGATGAGCATGTCGTGGGTGCTTCCGGTCCCTACTTCTCCGGTGGTGTCCAACGCGTCGTGCTGCTGACCGGCATCATCTTGGTGATCGCCCGACCGGATCGGTCGCTGCGGTGGATCGCGTCGTGGGCGGTTCTGCTCGGGTTGGTGGAGGCGACCACCCGCTTCGTGCTGGGCCGGCACTGGCCGAGCGATCTGCTGGCGTCGTTCCCCATCGGCCTGACGGAACTCGTCGGATTCCGGGTGCTCTGGTGGATCCTGCCGGGCAGGCCCGCATCGCTGGAGGAGTTCCCCCGACGTGAGGGTCTGCCGGTCCCGGAGTGATCCCGGCTATTGGCCACCCTTTTGGATGTAGCTCTTGACGAAGTCCTCGGCGTTGCTCTCGAGGACCTCGTCGATCTCATCGAGGAGGTCGTCGAGTTCGGCCTTCAACTTCTCGCCCGACTCACTGACCGCTGGAGCCTGTTCGGCCACGGTCTCGGCCGGTCGGGAAGGGGTCTTCTTGATCTGTTCACGTTCAGCCATGATTCACGCACCCAGTTTCTCGAGGAGTTCGACAACGGTTGCGCTGCTGTCGAGCAGCGCTCCCACGTGTTCCACCGTACCCCGCGTGGGTTCCAGCATGGGAACACGACGTAGTGGGTCATCTCCCACATCGAAGACGATGGAGTCCCAGTTCGCCGCGACGACCTGGTCGGGGAACATCTGGA
>JAHECQ010000094.1:4581-6230 GCA_024641625.1 Acidimicrobiales bacterium
GGCAACGGCCTCGGAAGTAGGCACGGGTGTCGGTGGGAGGCTCGGTCATACCGAGGTGCGCGGCGTCGTCGGTGACCAGAGTCTCGAGACCGGCTCGCGCTGCCAGCGACTTGCCGGGCCGGAGGTCGTGGTACTGCACATCGAGCGCCCGCAGCCTCGGGTCGTCATAGCCGCAGTCGTGGCGCTCGCAGAATCCGTCGAGAATGCGTTTCTTCGCCACCCAGTCGACCTCGGCTGCAAGCGACATGGGATCTCGTTCGAGCCCGACCAGCAGGTGTTCCCAGCGTTCGAGGATCATGCCGCCCACCTCGTCGCCCCCGACGGACTCGAAGCCGAAGCCGGAGCCCCAGGCGATGGCCTGTTCGAGGAGGTCGGCCTGGATCTCCAGGGCGGTGGCCGTCGTACCGTCGGCGAGGCGCAGAGGACGACGCAGCGAGAGGTCGTGGCTGACCTGGTGCATCGCCGGTACGGGCTCACCGAGCGGCATCTGACGCAGCGCGCCGTCCTCGAGCATGGCAAAGACGATGGCCGTGGTGCCGATCTTCATGAACGTCGCCACCTGGGACATGTTGGCATCGCCGACGATGACATGGAGGCGTCGGTACCGCTGGCTGTCGGCGTGCGGTTCGTCGCGGGTGTTGACGATCGGGCGCTTCAAGGTGGTCTCGAGTCCGACCTCTTCTTCGAAGTGCTCTGCTCGCTGGGTGAGCTGATAGGGAACGCGGTCGACGCCGACCCCGGGCAGCTCGCTACCCACCTTCCCTGCGCCGGTGTAGATCTGGCGGGTGACGAAGTGGGTGGTTGCCGCGGTGATGATCTGGCCGAAGGGTGTCGCCCGATCGAGGAGGAAGTTCTCGTGGCAGCCGTAGGCGTTGCCCTTGCGATCGGTGTTGTCCTTGTACAACACCATCTCCTGACCTTCGGGCAGGATGGCGTTGGCCCGTTCCATGGAGGCGATGGCGATGAGCTCGGCCGCTCGGTCGAACCGGACGAGCGAGAGCGCGTCGCGGCACTCCGGTGTGGAGATCTCCGGGTGAGCATGATCGACGTAGTACCTGGCCCCGTTGGTCAGCACCGAGTTGACCAGGTGGGTCTCGACCTCTGGTGGGAGCGCGAATTCCAGCGGCATGAGATCGCGCGCGTCTGCACCCGGTGTCTCGTCGATGAAGTCCCAGGCCACTGACGCCGACCGACGGTCGACGGTGCCGGCAAGGCCACCCACGTAGGCATTGATCAGCAGCGACGACGCGGAAACCGGATTCCAATCGTTGGTGCCCCGGACCATGATGCCGAGTTCGGTTTCGATACCGACCACTTTGGGAACTGCCACGCCGGCAGCCTAGAGGCTAGAGGTACTGACCGGTGGCGACCTGTTCGATCGCTCGCCCGCCCTCCTGCGACATACCGTTCGAGATGAGGGTGCGCACATAGACGATGCGCTCGCCCTTCTTGCCCGAGATCTTGGCCCAGTCGTCGGGGTTGGAGGTGTTCGGCAGGTCTTCCTGCTCTTTGAACTCCTGCGTGACCGCGGCGAACAGGTCGTCGGTGGTGATGCCCTTCTGGCCATTCTCGAGAAAGCGTTTGATGGCCAGCTTCTTGGCGCGACGGACGATGTTCTCGATCATGGCGCCCGAGGAGAAGTCACGGAA
>JAHECQ010000094.1:6240-11276 GCA_024641625.1 Acidimicrobiales bacterium
TTGGTGTTGTCGTCGGCCCGATACATGAACTCGACGACGCGATCGACCATCGAGGAGATTGCATCGTCGCGGTGGCCGAAGTCGGCGAGCTCATCGGGATGGATCGGCAGGTCGGTGGTGAGGTACCGAGCGAAGATCGACTTGGCGGCCTTGTCGTTCGGACGCTCGATCTTGATCTTCACGTCGAGGCGACCCGGACGCAGGATGGCGGGGTCGATGAGGTCTTCTCGGTTGGATGCACCGATCACGATGGTGTTCTTGAGGGTCTCGACGCCGTCGATCTCTGCCAGCA
This sequence comes from Acidimicrobiales bacterium, assembly GCA_024641625.1. Classification (GTDB taxonomy): domain Bacteria; phylum Actinomycetota; class Acidimicrobiia; order Acidimicrobiales; family SZUA-35; genus JAHECQ01. Next base: position 6,533 of record JAHECQ010000094.1, read on the forward strand.
ACTGAGGCACGATGGTGCTCTCGATGTCGGAGCTGATGCCGCTGCCCCGGGTACGGAACAGGGACTCCATCTCGTCGAAGAAGATGATGACCGGCATTCCTTCCTCGGACTTCTCCCGCGCTCGTTGGAAGATGAGCCGGATCTGTCGCTCGGTCTCACCGACGTACTTGTTGAGCAGCTCGGGGCCCTTGATGTTGAGGAAGAAGCTCTTGGCCTCGACATCGCCGGAGACCTCGGCCACTTTCTTGGCCAGCGAGTTGGCGACGGCCTTGGCGATGAGCGTCTTGCCGCACCCGGGTGGGCCGTACAACAGGATGCCCTTGGGCGCCGGGAGCTCGTGCTCGAGGTAGAGATCGGCGTGGAGGAAGGGCAGCTCGACGGAATCCTTGATGGTCTCGATCTGGTCGTCGAGACCACCGATGTCCTCGTAGGAGACATCAGGCACCTCTTCGAGCACCAGGTCTTCGACCTCGGCCTTGGGAAGCTTCTCCACCAAGAGGTTGGAGCGGCCTTCGAGCAGCATGGAGTCTCCGGCGCGAACACCGGTACCGACCAGGTGCTCGGCCAATTCGACGACCCGTTCCTCGTCGGCTCGGCCGATGACGAGGGCACGGGTGCGGTCAGCGAGCATCTCCTTGATCATCACGACCTCTCCGGATCGTTCGGGCCCTCGGACCCGAACGACGTTCAGGGATTCGTTGAGGACCACTTCGGCGCCACGGGCCAGTTCGGCACGGTCGATCGCAGGATGCAGCTCGACGCGCATCTTGCGCCCGCTGGTGAACACGTCGATCGATTCGTCGTCGTTCGCGGCCAGGAAGGTGCCATAGGAACTCGGTGGGTGGGTGAGTTTCTCGACCTCCTCACGCAGGGCGGCAATGTGCTCGCGCGCCTCTCGCAAGGTGTAGGTGAGTTTCTCGTTCTGGCTGACCGCTTGGGCCAGCTGCCCCTTGGTGTCGAGGAGACGTTCCTCCAACGTGCGGACACGTTTGGGCGCGTCTTGAAGCCGACGGCGGAGGCTGACAACTTCCTCTTCCATCAGTTTCAGCTGCTCTTGCAGCTCGGCCATTCCGCTTTCGTATGCGGCCAGCCGACGGTCGTACTCAGACTTGTTGACGGCACTACCTCCTGGTGCGTCCCGATCCTGTGGACCCTACACGTCCTATCGACCGAATGGGGGCCAGATCAAGCCGTGGGACATCACCTGAGCGACGAGATCGAGTAGACGAGGTCGACCTCGACCGCGACGTCGATCGTCCCACCCTCGACCGGCATGGATTCCATGGTCATGGCCCGCGCCGAGTTGAGGCGTGGTGTGAATCCGCCGGACATCACCGACACGGTGCTGATGGTCATGAGCGGCCCCAGCGCGACGCCCGCAGCGACCGCGAGCTGTTCGGCCTGATCACGGGCATCGAACACTGCGGCTGCTCTGGCGGCGCGCTCGGCGTCGGAGCGATCGTCCAGGTCGAAGCTCAATCCGTTGATCCGGAGACTGTCGCCCGCTGCGGAGGCGACTGCGTCGAGCACCGGACCGATGGCATCCAGCGAGCGGATCTTCACCGTGAGCTGGTTGCTCACCACGTAGCCGATGCGTCGACCGCTCTGACGATCGTGATCGGCTTGGACGGTGATCTGGCTCGTCTGGACATCGCCTGGGTCGATGCCATGGGCCCGCAGCACGGCAGCCATGGCCACGGTGGCGTCGTTGTTCGCCGACATCGCCGCGCCGACTGTGGCCTCCCTGGTCTCGGCGCCGACGGTGACCAGTGCGAGATCCGGTCGACGGCTGTCGCGGCCGACGCCGCGAACGTGGAGCGATCGCATGGGTTCGCTCGGTGTTCCGATGTCGAGCTGATCGGTCATCGATCGGCCGTCCCGGGCTGATCGAGACCGGGTTGATCGATCCCGAGGGCCCAGAGTATGAACGCCAGCACGCGCGCCTCGTCCTTCCATCCCGCGTATCGCCCGGTTGGACCGCCGTGGCCGGCCTCCATCTCGGTCCACAGCAGAACTGGTCGTTCCGACGTGGTGTGGCGGCGAAGTCGTTGCACCCACTTGGCCGGCTCCCAGAAGCCCACGCGAGGATCGGTCAGGCCACCGGTGGCGAAGACTGCCGGATATGGGTTGTCGCCGATGTTCTCATAGGGGGCATAGGACGCCATGCGCTCGTAGGCCTCCACCGTCGCAGCGGGGTTGCCCCACTCCTCCCACTCGGTGACCGTCAGCGGCAGGCTCGGGTCGAGCATGGTGTTGACGACATCGACGAACGGCACCTGGGCCACGACCGCAGCGAAGAGCTCGGGTGCCCGATTGACGACCGCGCCCACGAGGAGCCCGCCGGCCGATCCGCCGCGAAGGGTGAGTTGTCGGGCTGAGGTCCACCCGGTGTCGATCAGATGTCCGGCACAGGCCACCATGTCGTCGAAGGTGTTGGGCTTGTGTTGGAGTTTGCCGTTCAAATACCACTGACGCCCCATCTCGCCACCTCCGCGGACGTGACCGATGGCGAACACGAAGCCGCGGTCGAGCAGGCTGAGGCGGGCGGAGGAGAAGGTGGGATCGACCGAACTCTCGTACGCGCCGTAGCCGTAGAGGAGGCAGGGGCCGGGGCCAGAAGGGCGATCTCTGCGCCAGACGAGACTCAATGGAATCCGGGTGCCGTCAGTGGCCGTGGCCCAGGTCCGGCTGGTCTCGTACCGATCCGGGTCGAAGTCGCCCAGGACCTCGGTCTGACGGAGCAGACGTCGTTCGTCGGTCTCGAGATCGACGATGAAGACCGCCGGAGGAGTGACCATCGAGGAATAGCCGTATCGATACACCGTGGCCGAGGATTCGGGGTTGGCACCCGGCCACACCGTGTACACCGACTCCGCCTGGGCGAGGGTGCGGTACTGCCCATCGGACCATCGGCGTGAACTCATACGGGTGACGCCGCCGGTGCGTTCGAAGAGCAAGAGATGCGAATCGAGTACGTCGAATCCCGTCAACATCACCTCGGCCCGATGGCCCACGAGTTCGACCCAGTGCTCGCGTCCCGGTGCCTCGGGCGTGGTCGTCATGATGCGGAAGTTCTCGGCATCGAAGTTCGTGAGCACGAGGAACGTGCCCTGGTGGTGAGCCACTGCGTACTCGACACCTTCGCAGCGGGGTTCGACGCAGACCGGAAGCGTCTCCGGAGCATCAGCGGGGATGAGCCAGATCTCGTCGGTGATCGACGACGAGCAGCCGATGTAGACATAGGAGTCGTCGCGGTCTCGACCGATGCCCACGAAGAAGCGCTCGTCGTCCTCCTGGAAGACGAGCTCGTCCTCGACGGGGTCGGTGCCCAGACGATGACGCCACACCTGGTGGGGCCGGTTGGCGTGGTCGGGTCGGATGTAGAAGAGCGTGACGTTGTCGGTTGCCCATGCCGAGCCGTAGCTGACTCCCTCGATGCGAACCGGCCGATCGATTCCCGAATCGAGATCGCGGAACTTGAGCGTGAAGCGCTCGTCGCCGGAGCGGTCGTCGGCCCAGGCGAGAATCCGATGATCGGGCGTGGTGTCGAAGACGCCGATCTCGAAGTAGCCGTCCTCGTCGTCGGATGCTTCGAGGTTCTCATCCAGCAGTAGCTGCTCGGGACCCCAGTTCGGATCGGTGTCGGCATCATTGGCGTTGCCGGCGTCGGAGCGCTCATCGGTGGAGAGGGCGACCGCCACCGGGTCGGCGTCGAGACCGACGAAGCGCCGGCAATGGATGGCGTAGGACGAGCCCTCGAGGGTTCGCGAGTAGTAGGACCAACCATCCTTGACCACCGGCACCGACAGGTCGGTCTCCTTCACCCGCGACTTGATCTCCTCGAACAACTGTTGCTGGAGCGACACCGTGGGCTCGAGGACCGCCTCGGTGTACATGTTCTCGGCCTGGAGGTGGCTGATCACCTCGGGATCATCTCGGTTGCGCAACCAGGCGTACTCGTCGAGGACCGTTCGTCCGAAGAGCGTGCGTTCCACGGGGCGTTGGTCCGCAACCGGGGGCAGGAGGGGCGAGACGGGATCGGACATCGGGTCATCGTAGGGTCCCGAGGGCCGCCATGGATGGCTGGGCCGCCGGCGTCGGCTGGGGTACGTTCGCGATCGTGAGCACCAGTACCAAGAGCTTTCCGCAGACCTTCTTCGAACCGCCGCCTGGCGCCTGCCAGGTGATCCTGGTCAGGCATGGCCAGTCGACGCCCTACGTCGAAGGGCGACCGTTCCCGCTGGTCGATGGCCAGGGCGACCCGCCGTTGTCCCCACTCGGGGAGTTTCAGGCGAAGCAGGTACTCGATCGTCTGAGCACTGAGCCGCTGTCGGCCATCTATGTCACCAGCCTCCAACGCACACTCCAGACCGCAGCGCCTCTGGCTTCGGCCCTCGGCCTGTCGCCGATCATGGAACACGATCTTCGGGAGATTCATCTGGGCGAGGGTGAGGGAGGTCGATTCCGGCAGATGGCGGCGGAGAATCATCCCGCGATCCTGGCCATGCGCGCCGATCGGGAATGGGGTCGAGTGCCCGGCGCCGAGACGAACGCGCAACTCACCGCTCGCGCCGTGGCGGCCATCGAGCGCATTGCGGCGCGTCACCCCGACGAGATGGTGGCCGCATTCGCCCACGGTGGAACGATTGGTGCGTTGGTGGCCCATGCAGCGGGGGTCAACCCGTTCGTCTTCCACGGCACGCGCAACGGTGCGATCGCCCACCTGGTGGTCAGCCGGGAGGAG
>JAHECQ010000095.1 GCA_024641625.1 Acidimicrobiales bacterium
AAGTCGTCGGGTTCGTGGTTCGACGCCGCCGTCGATCACCCCGCCACGCGGATGGTGTCATTCACCGGATCGACCGAGGTCGGTCGCGGTCTGCTCGCTCGCTCAGCCGACCGCGTGCTGAAGACGGTGATGGAGTTGGGCGGCAACGCACCCTTCATCGTGTTCGACGATGCCGACATCGACGCCGCCGTCGAGGGCGCGATGGTGGCCAAGATGCGCCATTCGGCCGAGACGTGCACCGCGGCCAACCGCTTCTATGCCGAGGCATCGGTGGCCGAGGAGTTCACCGCCAGACTTGCCCTGGCCATGGGGGCGGTGAGGGTCGGCAACGGTCTCGAATCGGGCGTGGCCTGCGGGCCGATGATCAACGCGGCAGCCATCGACACCATCGACTCACTCGTACAGGCGGCAGTCGGCGCAGGAGCCTCGCCGGTGCTCGGCGGCGCCAAAGTCGACGGGCCGGGCTTCTTCTACCAACCGACGGTGCTCGGCAACGTCGACCCAACCTCGGACATCACCCGCCACGAGATCTTCGGTCCCGTCGCCCCGGTGATCTCGTTCACCGACACCGACGCCATGATCGACCAGGCGAACGACACCGAGATGGGGCTCACCGCCTACGTCTACACCGGGGACCTGGCCCGGGGACTGTCGGTCAGCGAGCGTCTGGAGGCCGGGATGGTCGGTCTCAATCGCGGAGCAGTGTCGGACCCCGCGGCTCCCTTCGGTGGCATGAAGCAATCGGGACTCGGCCGGGAGGGAGCCAGCGAAGGCATCTACGAGTTCACCGAGACGCAGTACATCGCGGCCGACTGGTAGCGCTGCTGGTGGTGCGAGGCTCGGCTCAGGGCGTGGGGAACGACGCCACGAGTCGGGCCATCTCGACGGCGACCACGGCTGCTTCCTCGCCGACGTTGTGACCCCCGGGACCTTCGCTGCGAGCCAGCGCCTGGGCTTGATTCTCGACGGTCACGAGACCGAAGGCCATCGGGACGCCGGTTTCGAGTTGGGCGGTCATGATGCCGGAGGCTGCGCCCTCGGAGACCAATTCGTAATGGGTGGTTTCGCCGCGGATGACGGCGCCGACGCACACAATGGCGTCGACCCGGCCCGACCGTGCGATGGCTCGAGCCGCCAAAGGGATCTCGAAGCAACCGGGCACGGTGTGTTCGACCAGATCGGTCACCCCGAGATCGCCGAGACCACGCCGCACACCGTCGGCCAGGCGGCCGACGATCTCGGTGTTCCAGCGAGCACTGACGAGCGCGATGCGCAGGCCTTCACCTGAAAGCCCTTCGAGAAGGTGAGCGCGATTGTCTCCACTGGCCATCGGCCCACCGTAGCCTTTCGCCGGCGACTGGGTCCCGTCGAAGAGCTCGGAGATCGCGGGCTATCTCCAGGCGAAGAGGGGCTGCTCGTACTCGTCCACCCGGACGGCCATTCCATCGAAGGCCACAGCGCGGAATTGGTGCACGACGGCACCGGTGGGCGCGTGCATGAGATCGCCACCGATGGGGACCTGGATCACCGGGCGCTCGCTCTCGGGAATCGTGACGAAGCGAGGTTCGCGCCGAAGCTCCCGCAAGGAGATGCGATGGAGCGATGCCACCTCGTCGGGGTTGGCGATCGGTTCCTGCCGGTCGGGACACCAGAAGACGAACGGGGTGATGAGATAGCCCGATCGGGTCGGGTAGTCGTCGAGTTGGCCGAGCAGATGGGATGACTCCAGCATGAGGCCCACTTCCTCGGAGGTCTCCCGGATGGCTGCCTCGAGTGGGGTCTCACCGGCGTCGATCCGACCACCGGGCAAGGCCCACTGGCGGGCATGGGCGGCGAGGTGCGAGCCCCGCCGGGTGAGGAGCACTGCGGCGCCGCCGGCGGTGCCATCGACCCGGCCAGTGAGATGGTCGAGGCCTTCGATGCCGGGGATACCGCTGAGATCACTGAATCGATCGACGTCGGATTCGTCGGCCCCGTGGTCGATGGCGTTGCTGTCGATGACGATGATGGCGACTGCGGCGTGGCGTCGACCATCGAGTGGGTGGCGACGCACGTCGTGACGCGCCAGGTTCGACGACAGGCGCTGACGGAGGGCGTCGTCGAAGGGAGTGTCCGAGAAGTCGCCGCTCATTGCGCTCACCATGGGTGCTCGGTTCCGTCCCAGCGAAGGAACCGGCCGGAGTCGGCCAAGGTGAGTTGGTCGACGACGTCGATGATCGAGGTCGCCGACTCGACGCTGCTGAGCGGTGCGGCGTCGCCACCCATGTCGGTGCGGACCCAGCCGGGGTGCATCGCCACCACCGTGATGGCCTCGTCCTTCAACGCCGCTGCGGTCTTGACCGTGACCATGTTGAGGGCCGCCTTGGAGACGCAGTAAGCCGTGTCGTTGCCCGACGTGGCTGCGACCTCCATGGATCCGAGTTGAGAGCTGATGTTGAGCACGGTCGCTCGATCTCCCGCCCGTAGCAGCGGCAGGGCTTCACGGGTGACGAGCATCGGTCCGGTGGCGTTCACCCGGGTGACTGCGGTGAAGGTGTCGCCATCGAGATCGAACGGTCCCCGTGCGGCCGGGGCCGCTCCCACCGCCCTCGCGTCGATACCGGCACAGTTGATGAGGAGATCGAGCCCATCGGTCCGGTCGGCCAACTTCGACATCGCGGCCACGATCTGTGGTTCCTCGGCCAGGTCCATGGTGAGGATCCCCTCCGGGGCCAACGCAGCGAGCGCTGCGGGCTGCGGACTGCGGGCGGTGCCCCAGACGCGGTCGCCTCGTTCGATGAGGATCCGGGCCAGCTCGAGACCAAGACCGCGGTTGGCTCCGGTGATGAGGACACGTTGGGAGGCAGGACGATTGGTCATTGTCGGACTCTACTGTTTCCCCGAATGACTGTTCCCCGAATGACTGTTCTCCGAGCCGGGCAGACGCTTCATCGTCGGACCATTGGCGTCGGTGTCGCCCCAGTACTCGGGGAGCCGCAGGTAGCCGACGCGAGGTAGCTCCCCCGACAAACTCAGGTGTTGGTGCATCTTCAACCGTTGGATCGTCCGGATGTGCGCGAGCTGCTCGTAGAAGACCATCCAGAGTGAACCTTCGAGGGTGTAACGGAGATGGCCCGACCGATCCGGGTCGACACCTGCGCCCCGGGGGAGCGTGGTGATGACGTATTGCCAGAAGTAGTTCCCTCTGATGCTGGTCTCGTCAGCTCTGAGTTCGTCGATCGAGCGGTCGGCCACGACCCGCTCGAGCCAGCCGATGCCGATCGACAGCTTGTCGATCAGGTCGGGGATCTCCCAGTAGAGGTCCTCATCGAGCACGCGGTCGTACTTCATGGCCGGGCCGAGGTGATGGTGTTCCCACACGATCGGCTGGGGCTCGTTGCCCTCGGGCCACAAGAGGTGCGCACAGCGCCGATGGGTGAAGACCAGCGCGTCCCAGGCAATGTGGGAGACCTGACGCCTGATCGACCACCACATCCATTCCTTGTCCGGGCTGCGGTCGTCGAGATCGAGTTGCGCTGTGGTCAGCCCGGCAACCTCGGCCTCCAGCCATCCGAGGAGTCGTCGATACGGCGGCATGGCTCCGATCGTCGGATCGGCGGGCATTTCGACGATGTCGTCGTCGACGAGGGCCATGGCTGGGGGATCCCGATCAGCCGAGTTCGGCGCGGACTCGGGGCAGCACCTCGGCGGCCATGCGCTCGAGGTTGGTGTTCATGAACTCGGGGTCGACCCCCGGCGGCAAGCCCGAGGAGGCGATGTCGGTGACCCCGTACCGGCGGGCGAAGCCGACGATCTCGCTCACGACCTCGTCTGCTGTGCCCATGAACGCGGTCTGGGGGATGCCACCGGGCTCACGCCAGCCGTAGTCGTCGGGAGTCTCGGCCATGAACTTCGTGTACACGCCCATGCGGAAGCGTTCGGCGTTGCGGATCATCGGCCAGTCGCGCTCGTGATCGTCGCTGACGAAGAACGATCGGATGAGACCGACCCGGTACTCGCCGGGGTCTCGACCGGTGGCCGAAACAGCAGCCCGCCAAGGTTCGAGCACCTCATGTGGCTTGCCCTGGGGAAGGAGATTGGTGCCGAAGCGTGCCGCCCGATTGGCGCCGGCCTCGCTCATGGCGGCAATCCACAGCGGCGGACCGCCTGGTTGCACCGGTTTGGGGTGCACGTCGACGTTGTCGAGTCGGTAGCGCTTGCCGTGATAGCTGAAGGGTCCGTCGGCCCAGGCGAGACGCAGGATGTCGATGGCTTCCTCGGTCATCGACACCCGGTTCTTCAACGGGACGCCGAACGCCTTGAATTCCTCCGGGACATACCCCATGCCGATACCGAACTCGATACGTCCATTGCTGAGATGATCGAGCACCGCAAGCTCTTCTGCCAGGCGTATCGGGTGATACAGGGGCAGAAGCGCGATGTCGTTCGATATGCGCAAGCGAGTGGTTCGCGCCGCGATGGCCCCGGCCAAGGGCTGGAACGCAGGGAGGTAGCCGTCCTCGAGGAAGTGATGTTCGGTGAACCAGACGTGGTCGTACCCGAGCCCGTCGGCCAGCACCGACTGATCGAGGATCGCTGCGTACACGTCGGTCATGGTGAGTGTGCTGTCGGGCGTGCGCCGGCAGTCGTACATCACGCCGAAACGGAAATGGGGTGCCATGGCCCAGACCTCACCACGGACCAGGGGCGCGACGCCAGTCGGGGGTCGGAGAATGGCATCGACCGAGCGGGAGCATCACCCGAGAGGTCCGAGAGGTTCGAGAGGTCCGAGAGGTTCGAGAGGCAATACTGAGGCAATGTCCCTCCCGCCCCAGTCGTCGCCTCCCCCCGGGTGGTACCCCGATCCTCACCAACCCGATCAGCTGCGTTGGTGGGACGGTGTCGTGTGGACCGACAGCGTGAACCCGCTTCTCCGCACTTCGGTGCCCGCCGAGGCAGCGTCGATCCCGACCGGGTGGAGCGGGCCGTCGGGCCACGAGCCCCCGGGCCACGAGCCCCCGAGCCACGAGCCCCCGAGCCCCCGAGCATCGGGTCATGGAACATCGAACGCGGCGCCCCGTCGGACCAAGCCGCTGGCGGTGGTGCTCGTCGTCATCGCCGTCGCTGGAGCGCTCACCCTGTTGGCCTTCCTGGCGGGTCGAGCCGAGGGCGATGACTCCGCCACGGGCATCGAGGTGGTGGTGACCGGTCAACCGTTGCCGCGCTTCGCCGAGGGCTTCGATCCGGCGGTGGGCATGCAGGCCCCCGGGCTTGCCGGCTTCTCGCTGAGGGGCGAGCCGCTGACCATCACCGCCGACGGTCGGGCGAAGGCCATCTATTTCCTGGCTCATTGGTGCCCGCACTGCCAAGTCGAGTTGCCGAAGCTCGTGGATCTGGTCGATGCGGGTCTGGTGCCCGATGACCTCGACGTCTATCTCGTGTCGACGGCCGTGGACCCGACCAGGGGCAACTACCCGCCGAGCGATTGGTTTGCCGCCGAAGGTTGGGATGAACCCGTACTCGACGACTCGACGTCGGCAGCCGCGTTTCGCGCCTTCGGAGGCAGCGGCTTCCCCTTCGGCGTCTACGTCGATGCCGACAACACGATTGTGACCCGCACCGCCGGTGAGATGCCCCCGGAGGCCATCGCACACCTGTGGTCGGTCACGACCTCGAGCAGCTGATCACCACGGACGCCCCCAGGTGTTCCAATCGAAGACTTCGATCCCGCGGTCGTTCAGCTTCCAGATACTGGCTTCGACCTGACCTTGGTGGATGTCGAGGAAGCCGATGGTGCCGAACTGCACGTTCAGGTTGTGCGGATAGGTGGGAGAGCCGGGGTTCACACAGAGCATGCCGTCGATCTCGGCGATGTGTTCGACGTGGGTGTCGCCGTGCACGATGACGTCGGGATTGCGCGGACGATCGGGGAACAACCGGTCGAGCGTGCGCAAGACGGTGAAGTTCGGTGGCATCTCGGGAATGGGCATGGCGTGGGTCAACGCGATGAGCACGCCCTCGAACTCGATCATCCAGTTCTCCAGCAGTGCGGGGTGATCGGGTTGCAGCGGCCGACCCGACGAGCCGTCGTCGCCATTTCCCCTGGCACCCCACACCGGGGCTCGCTTGGACAGCTCCTCGATGACGTGGAGGTCATAGATGTCGCCCGCGTGGAGAATGCCGTCGCAGTCGTGGAACTGGTCGTAGACGTGCGGCCAGAGGGCCGGCATGGCTTCGGGAATGTGGGTGTCGGAGATCAGACCGAGTCGCATCGGATGCGAACCTAGCACCGCGACCCACATCGGCGGTCGGCTGGGCCTCCTCGACCGTGCGTCGCTGGCATGATGGTCCGATGACCTCCTCTCCTCCCCAAGGCCCCGGCGTCGGTTCGAGCAGTCAACGGACTCGGTTGTTGGACTTCACCGCCAAGACGGTGGTCATCACCGGCGCCGCATCGGGCATGGGCTCCGAGACGCTGCGACTCCTCGTCGAGGCGGGTGCCGAGGTCGTGGCGCTGGATGTGGCCGAGGTCGACGCCTCGACCGGCGCCATCGGATCCCTCCTGTGTGACCTGGGCGATCCGTCATCGATCGACCAGGCGGTCGCAGCTCTGCCCGAACGGATCGATGTGTTGATGAACTGTGCCGGTGTGCCCAACGGCGGTCGGTTCAGTGCGCTCGACGTGATGCGGGTCAACTGGCTCGGGTTGCGTCACCTCACCGAGGCGGTGCTCGACCGCGTTCCCGATGGCGGAGCAGTGGTGCACATCGCCTCGACAGCCGGCCGAGCCTGGACCGATCGGATCGAGGCCCACCAGGCGCTGATGGCAGCGACGACGTTCGAGGCCGGTCTCGACTGGGTGCTCGCCAACCAGGAACTGATCGGCGACGGGTACTCCTTCTCCAAGGAGGCGGTGCAGTACTACACGCTGTGGCGATCGGTCCAGCTGCTGCCCCGGGGCGTTCGGATGAACAGCATCTGCCCCGGGATCACCGACACCGGCATCATCACCGATTTCCGCAAGGGCATGGGTGACGACATCATCGATCACGCCGAACGGGTGGCGGGACGGATGGCCCAGCCTTCGGAAATGGCGCCCGCCATGCTGTTCCTGGCCGACGAGGCGTCGGCGAGCTACATCAATGGGGTGAACCTCAACATCGACCGTGGCACCGGCGCAGCCCGAGAGACCTCGCAGAGCGATCCAGCCCTGATCTGGAGCTCCTGAGCTCAGCGGGCGATGGCGGCGTTGGCCGCCGCGATACCTCCGGATCGACAATCCGAGGTCGTCATGGCCAACCGGTCGAAGTCGGGGACGGGTCGGCGCAGCACCGGGTCCGAAGCGAAGGCTTGCTCCAGTGCCTGCGCTGCGCTGAGCAGGCGTTGGTCCTCGTAGATCGGACCGATGACCTGGAGTCCGAAGGGCAAGCCGTGACGATCGAGCCCACAGGCCAGCGTCGTGACCGGATGCCCGATCACGGTGATGGCCGCCGTCAGCGTCAGCCAGGCCATGTAGTTCACCACCGGTGCACCGTCGATCATCCGGGGAAACAGGTCGCGCCACTCGAAGGGCGACACACTGACCCCGGGGCAGAGCACCACATCGACGTCGTGGTAGAGCGCCTGGAACGCCTGGAAGAGATCGACTTGGCGGCGGCGGGCCATGGCGATGTCGGCCATGGGTGTCCGTAACGCCGACTCGTAGGTTGCCCGAATGTTGGGATTGAACCCTTCGTCCCATTGTTCGGCGTCGCGGTGGTACTGGGCGACGAAGACGTCGCTGCGCAACATCCAGTCGACCTCGGCGGCAGCCGTGAGGTCGATCGACACCTGCTCGAGCGAGCCGACAAGTGGTCGGAGTCGATCGAGCCGATCACGGAACTCCTGGCGGACGTCCTGCGACACCAGCACGCCACCGAGGTCCTCGGTGTAGCCGACCCGCAGGTCGGCCGGATCGACATCGTCCAACTGGGCCAGGGCGGCCGCATCGAGCGGAAAAGCCATCGGGTCGATCGACCGCCCGACGTGGCGCTGACGCCCGGCCACGACCGAAAGCAGCAGCGCGGTGTCGCCAACCGTCCGGCCCATCGGGCCCTGGACGCTGTAGAAGGTCTGGGTGATGGTGCGATCCTCGTGGGGTACCACCCCGGGGCTGGAGCGATGTCCGACGACCCCGCAGTAACAGGCGGGAATGCGCAGACTCCCCCCGTGGTCCGAACCGGTGGCGAGCGGAGCCATGTTGGTGGCCAGGGCCACCGCCGACCCACCGGAGGATCCTCCGCACGTGCGCGTCACATCGAACGGATTGCCGGTGGCTCCGAAGAGCCGGTTGAGGGTGTTGGCGCCGATGCTGTACTCGGGGATGTTGGTCTTGCCGATGACGATGCCACCAGCGGCCCGGACCTTGGCCACGATGCCGGCGTCGGCCGTTGGCACATTGTCTGCCATCTCGGCGCTTCCGTAGGTGGTGACGATGCCCTCGGTGGGTTGAAGGTCCTTGATCGCCACCGGAAGGCCGTGCAGCGGGCCAAGGGGGCTTCCGTCGGCGTTCGTGCCTCGGGTCGAGGCGGTGGCGGCATCGGACGCTTCGGCCCGAGCTCGATCGAACGCTCGGATCACCAGGGCGTTGACGGCCGGGTCGAGCCGCTCGACCTGTTCGATGCACGATTCCAGGAGTTCGACCGGCGAGAGTTCCTTGGCCGCGATCAGCCGACGTGCGGTGGTGGCATCGAGATCGCAGGGGCGGGATTCAGTCATCGTGGTGCTCCGAGGGCGGGTTGTTCGAGCGTGTTCGGTCCGGCAGGGCCCGATGGTCAGCCAACGCCCCCCGTACCCGGCCGGCGATGTCGCGGGCGATGGTGTTGGCCGACCGACCGTTGGTGTCGATGGTGGTGAACCGAGCGTAGAGCGGTGTTCGCTCGGCCAACAGCGCCCGAACACGTCCGGGTGGATCGTCGCCGGCGATCAGCGGGCGGAGGGAACCGTCGTCGGAGCGCACGCGGCGCAGGATCTCCTCGACCGAGGCAGTGAGGGCGAACACCAAGCCGCCGGTTCCGAGGGCGTCGGCGTTGTGCGGGTCGAGCATGAGCCGGCCCCCGGTGGCGATGACCTTGCCGGTCGAGGACGACAGGGCACTGGCGACCTCCTGCTCGTAACGACGAAAGGCGGCCTCGCCCTCGGTGGCGAAGATGTGAGGAATTGGGCCGTGATCATGCTCGATGAGGACGTCGGTGTCGACGAAGTCGTAGTCCAGCACTCTGGCCAGGGCGCGTCCCACCGTCGACTTGCCGGTGCCCATGAACCCCGTCAGTATCACATTGGGCCGGTCGGCGAGGTTCCCGAGGTCGAAGCCACGGTCGGACGCCGCCCCGGTGGAGCGCTCGCGAGGGGACTGTTCGCGAGGGGACTGTTCGCGAGGGGACTGTTCGCGAGGGGACTGTTCGCGGGGTACCTGCTCGTCGGGTTGGGCGCCGGTCATGACCCGACCACTCTGCCCCATTTCCGTGGCCGTCCCAATTCCTCGAACCGTGTGCGCCCCCGGCCGCTCAGGGAAGTGAAACTGCACGCGGTCGGAAGATTTGGGTGGTGCCGGTCCCGGGAGATCGGGGCCGGTACTGTGACCGCGTGGCCCGACGCATCCTCCTTCTCAACGGACCGAACCTCAACCTTCTGGGGACCCGGGAACCCGACGTCTACGGGACCGACACCCTCGAGGACATCGTGGCCGACCTGACGGCCTTCGCCGTCGAACGCAATGCCGAGATCACCGCAGCACAATCGAACTCGGAGGGCGGATTGGTCGACCTGCTCCAGGAGGCCCGACGGTGGGCCGATGGTGTGGTCTTCAATCCGGGGGCCTACACCCACTACAGCATCGCCCTGCGCGACGCCATCACCGCCATCGAGCTGCCGGTCGTCGAGACGCATCTGTCGAACGTCCACGCCCGGGAGGAGTTCCGTCACCGGTCGGTGCTGTCAGCGGTCTGTCTCGGTGTGGTGGCCGGTTTCGGACGCACCAGCTACTTCGTGGCCCTCGAGGGACTGCTGCGACATCTCGATCCCTGAGATCGGGTTCCGGGCCGGTGTTCGGTGGCCGATGTCGGTGTTCGGTGGCCGGTGTCGGTGTTCGGTGGCCGATCAGTCGAACACGACGGTGCGATGGCCGAGCAGGAAGATGCGGTCCTCGGCCTGCGCCTTGACCGCCCGTGACAACACGAGCCGCTCGACGTCGCGTCCCTTGACGACCATGCTCTCGGCGGTGTCTCTGTGGGTGACGGGAGCGACGTCCTGGCTGATGATCGGACCCTCGTCGAGCTCGGCGGTCACGTAGTGGGCCGTGGCCCCGATCAGTTTCACGCCTCGCTCCCACGCCTGGTGATAGGGCTTGGCCCCTTTGAATCCGGGGAGGAACGAGTGATGGATGTTGATGGCCCGACCCTCGAGTCGCCCGCAGAGCTCAGCCGAGATGATCTGCATGTACCGGGCCAAGACGACGAAGTCGATTTGATGCTTGTCGATCAGTTCGAGCAGGCGCGACTCGGCCTGTGGCTTGGTGTCGCGAGTGACCGGTAGATACTCGAAATCAACGCCATTGCGTAGTGCGACGTCCCGGAGATCGGGATGGTTCGACACCACCAAGGGAATGTCCAGGCCGAACTCGCCCGAGTTACGGCGATACAGGAGGTCGAGCAGGCAGTGGTCGTACCTCGAGACCAACAGCAGCGCCCGCCGAGGCTGATCCTCGCGCCGAACGCCGAACGTGGCCCCCAGCGCCGTTGCCCGCGGGCGAAGTGCGTCCTCGAGGACCGAGGCCTCGAAGACGTCGACCTCGAATCGAGTACGCATGCAGAACGTGACGGTGGCCGGATCGCTGAACTCGGCGTTCTGCAGGATGTTGGCGTCGAGCTCGACCAGACCCTGGGAGATGCTGGCCACGACGCCCATCTGGTCGGGGCACGAGAGTCGGAGAATGAAGACGGGCATCGCTCGGGAAGGCTACGCCCGAGTCGTCAACCGCGCACCTCCTGGAGGATGGCGCTCAGTCGAGCGTGGTCATCGGGGTTGTTGACGGGGATCGAGAACTCGATCCGGTCGACGATGCGTGCGTAGCGCTCGTGGAGTTGACGACCGATCGTGTCGTAGGTCCCGATGGTGGCCACGGTATGGAGCATGTCGTCGTCGACGACCAGAACGAGTTCTTCCCATCGCTGGGCCTTCGACAGCGTGGCCGCCTTGTCGGCCAGATCGCCCCACCCGTTGATCTCCCACGCTCGTCGGTAGGCCGGCGTCGA
>JAHECQ010000096.1 GCA_024641625.1 Acidimicrobiales bacterium
CACTCGGGGGACAGTGGGCAGGCTCGGAGTGATGAAACCCTCGATCAGCCCGGCGACGACGAAGGCCAGCATCAGCCCCAGAACGACGCTGATCGAGCGTCGTCCCTCTTCGGCGAACGCGGTCGACCGACGCCGATCCCCCGGATCGATGATGGTCCAACCCAGGCGTAGTCCCGCTGCACCGGCAATGATCGCTGCGGAGACCTCCAGCAAGCCGTGGGGCAGGATGAGACCCCAGAACTTGGCTTGTTGGCCGGCGGACACGAAGATGGCCAAGGCGACGCCGATGTTGGCCCCGTTGAACGCCAGGACGTACACGGTTCCCACACCGAAGGTGACGCCGAGCGCGAAAGCGAGGAAGGACACCTGGATGTTGTTCACGAGCACGCTGGTGGCGAACTCGGCGGCAGGAGCCGACGAGTAGTAGTCCTCGAACTCCTCGTCGACGTAGGCAGCTCGAACGACCTCGGGCGAGGTCACATCGAGGGCCTCGGGTGAGTTGGCGAGCCACACCGCCATGATGATGGCCGGGGCGAAGGTGATGAACGTCGCCACCAGCACGAGGCGACGGATGTGCCATACCGCGCCGGGAAATGTTGACCCGAAGAACTGACGCACGCTCGACCATGGACTGGCCGAACGTCGGTACAGCGCGCTGTGGGCGGCAGCGACCGTGTTCGTCAACTCGGCCGTGAGCCCGGGATCGCCGTAGTGCAATCGGGTGTGGCTGAGCTGGCTGGACGCTCGCTGGTAGAGGCGAAGGAACTCATCGACCTCCTCGGGCCGCAAACTCGATGGCGACGACCGGACCTTGACGGTCAGCGTCGTCAGCCGCTCCCAGCTCGCACGATTGGACAGAAGATACCGATCCAAGTCGCTCACGCGGTCTACCGTAGTGGGCGTGACCGTGCCGGTGTCCGATCAGCCTGCACCACCGCTGGGTCCGCGACCGCCGTCGGGGCGGCAAGTCACCTCCTCGACGGCACGCCGAGGACCCACCACGGGCGCGGCAACCCCTTCACGTTCGCCTCACCACCTCACGGTCGTGACTCCCGAGGCGGTACTGCTCGAGTTCCGGGCCGCCGGTATCGCCAGCCGTCTCCTGGCCAAGACCCTCGATGTGATGATCCAGGGTCTGCTGCTGATCGCGCTGCTCGTGGTGGTTGGCCTCGCTTCGACGGCCGGCACGGCCCGTTTGATCATCGTGTTGGTGGGCGTGTTCCTCGTGGTCTTCGGTTACCCGACCCTGGAGGCCTTCTGGGGAGGGCAGACGCCGGGGAAGCGTGCGTTGGGTGTGCGAGTGATCTCGATCGAAGGTTCACCGATCCGCTTTCGTCATGCGGCCATCCGATCCATCATCGGTGTCTTCGAGTTCCTCATCCCCCCGGGCGGTCTCCTTGCCATCGTGTCGGCGTTGGTGAGTCGACGGAGCCAGAGAATCGGCGATCTCGCGGCCGGAACGGTGGTGGTCAGGGATCACCGAACGACGACACAGCCGTACTTCTGGGCTCCTCCGCGAGGTTGGGAGCAATACGGTTTCGCCTTCGACGCCGGACGCCTCACGCCCCCCCGATACGCCATCATTCGCGAGTTCCTGAGGCGAGCCCACGAGTTCGACGACGACGCCCGATTGGCGCTGGCCCGCACACTGGCGGCACAGGTCGAAGGTTGGACATCCTGGCCCCGGCCGCCCGAGCTCGGGGCCGAGGCATACCTGCTCTCGACCGCGTTCGCCTACCAGCGGCGCTTTGCCCCCAGGCTGGGCCCGGTCGTGGATGCGCCCCCTCCGACCTCGCGCCGGGCATGAGCCTCACCGGGCATGAGCCGCACCGGGCTGGACGTGCGTCTGCCCGTGGCGTTGAACGCCGTAGCCTTGCAGCATGGTCCACTATCTCGATCACGCTGCCAGCACCCCGGCACGTTCCGGCGCGATCGAGGTCCTGACCCGTCAACTCACGCACGGCTACGGGAACCCGACGGGGGCTCATCGCCTGGCTCGAGCAGCCAACCGGGTGCTCGACGAGTCCCGGGAGATCATGGCCGAGGCCCTGGGCGCAACGCCTGGTGAGGTGGTGTTCACCGCCGGCGGTACCGAGGCGGACAACCTGGCAATCCTCGGTTCTCTCGAAGCCCGTGGCGGCGTCGCCGTGTGCTCGGCGATCGAACACCATGCGGTGCTCGATCCCGTGTTGTACCGCGGTGGGGTTGCCGTGGCCGTGGGCCCCGACGGAAGGATCGACCTCGAGCGGCTGTCGCGAGTACTCACTCCCGAGGTGAACGTGGTGTCGGTGATGCTGGCCAACAACGAGACCGGCGTGATCCAACCTCTGGCCGAGGTCGCCGAACTCGTGCGCCGTCAGGCGCCGCACGCGGTTCTCCACACCGATGCCGTCCAGGCGTTTGCCTGGCTCGACGTAGCCGAGATCTGTCGCGATGTCGACATGATCTCGGTGTCGGCCCACAAGTTCGGTGGGCCACAGGGTGTCGGTGCGCTCGTGGTGCGCACCGGTCGCTCGATCGAGCCCCGGCTGCGTGGTGGTGGCCAAGAGCGCGATCGTCGGAGTGGCACCCAGAACGTGGCCGGTATTGCCGCCATGGCCAGCGCGGCGGCCGAAACCCTGGCCGTGCGCGACGCGGAAGTCGTACGGGTGTCGGCCTTGCGAGACCGGCTCGTCAGGGAGCTCGGCGATCGACTTCCCGGTGTTGTCGAGTCCGGTGTCGTCGATGGGGTGCGGGCCCCGAAGACGGCCAACATCGCTCACCTCTGTTTCGAGGGCGTCGAGTCCGAGGCGCTGCTGTTCCTGCTCGAGAAGGAGGACATCATGGCCTCGGCCGCAGCGTCGTGTTCGAGTGGGGCCATGGAACCCAGCCACGTGCTCGCCGCCATGGGGTTCAGCCGCGAGCTCGCCGCCGGCTCGTTGCGGCTCTCGCTCGGTCATACCACGATCGATGACGACATCGACGCGGTGCTGGCGGCGATCCCGGCCGCCGTTCGCCGCCTCCGAGAGCGAGTCTGACATGACGGGCAACCCTGACACGACCGATGCCCGGAGGATCCCGGCTCCGGAGGTCCTGGTGGCCATGTCCGGAGGGGTCGACTCGTCGGTGGCGGCCGCCATGTTGGTGGATCAGGGTTATCGGGTCACCGGCGTCACCCTGAAGCTGTGGGGCGGGGAGTCCGACTCCGGCTGTTGCGCAGTGTCCGATGTCGAGGATGCCCGACGGGTTGCGCACCGACTGGGTATCGATCATCACGTGTTCAACTTCGGTCGCGAGTTCAACGAACACGTCATCGATCCCTACGTGGCCGCCTACGACAGTGGTCTGACGCCGAATCCGTGCATCGAGTGCAACCGTCACATCAAGTTCGACAAGCTGCTCCGACGGGCCGACGCGCTCGGCTTCGATCTGATCGCCACCGGCCACCATGCCGCGGTGTCGCTGATGGCCGATGGCTCGCGGCGCATCACCCGGGGAGCCGATCGGGCCAAGGACCAGTCGTACGTGCTGTACATGCTCGGTCAGGAGCAACTCGATCGGCTGCTGCTCCCGGTCGGTTCGATCACCAAGGACCGAGTGCGGACGTTGGCGCACGAGCTGGGACTCGGCACCGCAGCGAAGCCCGACAGCCAGGATGTGTGCTTCATCCATTCCGATGGTGGTCGACGAGCCTTTCTCGGCGACCGCATCCCGTTGACGCCGGCGCGGATCATCGACCGTGCCGGACGAACCGTGGGCCGGACCGAAACCGTGCAGCTCGTCACCATCGGGCAGCGCAAGGGCCTGGGCTTGGCGGGCAATGACAGTCGCAACTATGTCGTGGACATCGATCGGAGGGCTGGTGTGGTGACGGTCGGGCCCGAGGACGAGACCCTGGTGGGTTCGACCGAGTTGATCGACGTGGGTTGGACGGCGCCGGTGCCCGAAGGTCGCTATGACGTGCAGTGTTCGGCCCATGGTTCCTGCCTGCCGGGCATCGTCGCCGGCTCGACCATCACGTGGGATCGACCACATCGGCGAGTTGCCTCGGGCCAGGCCGTGGTGTTCTACGAGAAGGATCATGTCGTGGGCGGAGCGCTCGCCGCGTGATCCTCACCACGGACCTCGATCGCGCGCTCGAGGTCCTGGAGCAGGGCGGGCTCGTGGCGTTCCCCACCGAGACCGTCTATGGGCTGGGAGCCGACGCGACGAGGCCGGAGGCAGTTCGGCGTGTGTTCGAGGTCAAGGGTCGACCGGTCGACCACCCACTCATCGTCCATCTCGGTGTGCCTCCCGCCGGCAGGTCCTGGGGTGAGTGGCTTGCTCGTTGGACGTCGGCACCCGATCAGCGAGTCGTCCACCTCGCCGAGGCGTTCTGGCCGGGTCCCCTGACGGTGATCGTGCCGCGGTCGGAGCTGGTCTGCGATGAAGCCGTCGGTGGCCGCTCGACGGTTGGTCTGCGGGTTCCGGACCATCCGCTGACGCTCGAACTCCTGCGGCGATTCGGCGGCGGATTGGTCGGCCCGTCGGCAAATCGCTTCGGGCGGGTCAGCCCCACCACGGCCGCCCACGTCGTGGATGATCTGGGCGACCAACTGGAGGTCGTCCTCGATGGAGGACCGGCTCGCGTCGGTGTGGAGTCCACGATCGTCGAGGTCATCGAAGGCCGACCGGTCACGCTGTTGCGTCCGGGGGGAGTCAGTCCCGGCGAGATCGAGGCAGTCCTCGGTGAGGTCGTGCTCGATGGTCGCGCCGGTCCGTCACGAGCTGCCGGCATGCTGGCCTCGCACTACGCCCCGGTCGCCCCGGTCGAGGTCGTGACGACCGCAGGGGAAGCAGCCATCCGCGGAGGCTCCCAGCGCACGGCCGTGGTGGGCCCCGGCGGCACCATCGAGCTGCCGGCCGACGCCGAGGGCTTCGCCAAGGGCTTCTATGCAGCCCTGCGTCAGGCCGACAGCCCGGGCGTGGCCAAGATCTTCGTCGTTCCTCCCACTTCGGGCGATCTGCTCGACGCGGTGCTCGATCGGCTCCGGAAGTCGGCCGGCCCCCGACCGCTGGAGTAGCGTTTTGGGCGTGACCACCTATCCGCCACTCCGCCGCACCGATGCTCCCCAGCCTGCCGACTCGCCCGACGCAGAACGTGCGCATCGTCGGCGCATGTGCGCCTTGGGCTACCGCGTGTTCGGCGCCCTGCGATTCGGTCAGCTCGGCGACGGGCACATCAGCGCCCGGGATCCCGAGCTCACCGACCACTTCTGGTTGTTGGGCTACGGCGTCCCGTTCCGGGAGGCCACCGTCGATGCCCTGGTGTTGGTCTCACCCGAAGGTGACGTCGTGCGCGGTACGGGCGACATCAACATCGCGGCCTACAACATCCACGCCCCGATTCTCGCTGCCCGGCCCGAGGCCGTTTCGGCGGCCCACACCCACACTCCCTATGGCACGGCCTTCTCGGCGCAGGCTCGGCTGATGGAACCCATCAGCCAGGAGTCATGCTTGTTCGTGTTCGACCAGGCGCTGTTCGACGACGAGGAGCTCGAGGTGGTCAGCACCATCGGTGGCGCCCGGATCGCCGATGCCCTCGGCCCCAACAAGTTGGTCATCCTTCGCAATCACGGCCTGCTCACCGTGGGGGAGACCGTGGAGGCCGCGGTGGGGGCCTTCGTCGTGGCCGAACGGGTCTCGGAGGTGCACGTCAAAGCGGGTGATGCCGGACGACCGATCTCCACCGAGGGGGCCAAGCAAGTGGCGGCTCACTACACGAACCAGAACCTCGAATGGTTGGTGTTCCAGTGGTTGGTTCGTGATCTCGTGCCGGACCCGAGCGTCGTCGACCGATCAGGCGGACTGCTCACTCGATCCTGATCGCCCGGACCCTGGCTTCGGCCAGGGCCTGGCCGGGGAGCGATGGTGTGAAGATGAACTCGCGCCCCGAACGGGTGGTGACCGATCGACCGGTCCGCATGGCCAGCGGGAGCGGTTCACCGACTCGAACCGCCAGGGCGAGCCCGAGGGCACCGGCACTCAGGTCGATTCGCTCGGTGTCGAGGTCGTCGCCCGAGTGACCGGCATCGGCCAGACCGAGCTCGGGAGCCAGCCGGCGTTGGATGAGGAGGGACTCGGCGAGCCGGTAGTAATCGTGGATCACGAAGCCGGCGGGAACGAAGACCAGCCATCGGCGTGCCAACTGGTGCAGTGTTCGAGCCCCCTGGTAGATGAGGGCGGCCCCCAGCGCGGTGAGCAGGATCCCGAGGAGGTACTGCTTGGCTGCGAGCAGCAACGGTCCGGTGATCGTGCCGGCAAAGACCATGAGCCAAGCGAGTTGCACGGGCCCGAGCAGCACCGCTGCCGGGGGGCGAAGCGCCATGCGTCGCTCCGAGCCGTAGGCACTGCCGTTGATCATGGGATCACCCACGACCGGGAGGAAGATGAGGCCGACGGTGACGAGACCGGCGCCGATGCTGGTGAGCGTGCGGGCGTTCCACTCCCCGGCAGTCGTGGCGGCGAGGAGTGCTGCTGCCGGCGCTGCCGGGGCGAGCGTGCGAACAAGGGTGAGCGAGACGGTCGATGGGGCCAGCACGGCGATCATCCCGGCCAGCCAGCCGGCCCACAGCCCGACCTCGACCACGAGTCTGACCGGCTCGGAACGGCCCGAAACCGCGTCGAGGATGCCAGGGCCGACCAGGAGTGGCTGGAGTAACCAGATCAGACGCACCGGCCAGAGGCCGAGGCGTTGGAGGACGTTGAGCGGACGTTGCGGAGCAGATCTGTTCTGGCGGGCGGCCATCGCAGTCAGTGTGCCTGGCTAGATTCCAAATGTGAACGTTCCTCGCACCGACGAGTTGGCAACGCGGCTCGCCGAGCTGCGCGATCAGATTCGACATCACAATCGTCGCTACCACGAGCTCGACAGTCCGGAGATTCCCGACATCGAGTACGACGAGTTGGTTCGCGAGCTCCAGGAGCTCGAGGCCGAGTACCCGGAACTCGCGACGCCCGACTCACCCACCCGGCAAGTGGGCGGCGGGCCGTCGGCCACCTTTGCCCCGGTCGAGCATCGCATCCCGATGATGAGTCTCGACAATGCCTTCGATCGCGACGAACTGCTGGCGTGGTCGCAGCGGATCAACCGTGCGCTGGAGCTCGACGTGGGCGCCGGGGACTCGCTCGGCTACATGTGCGAGCTCAAGATCGATGGCATTGCGTTGTCGATGCGTTACGAGCAGGGGGTGCTCCTCGAGGCTGCCACCCGCGGCAACGGCCGAGTGGGCGAGGACATCACCGCCAACATTCGCACGGTGTCGGTGATCCCGCACCAGTTGGAGGGTGCGCCGCCGGTGCTCGAGGTGCGCGGCGAGGTCTACCTGCCGGTTGCGCGGTTCGACGCGCTCAACGAGTCCCAGGAGGCGGCAGGCCTGCCGCGTTATGCCAATCCTCGCAACACTGCTGCCGGCAGTCTGCGACAGAAGGACCCTCGGATCACCGCCAGTCGCGGGTTGGCGTTCTGGGCCTACCAGCTGGGCGAGGTGGTCGACGGACCGGAGTTGTCGCATCAGAGCGAAGCCCTCGACTGGTTGGGGAGCCTGGGCTTCCCGGTCAACCCCGAGCGGCGCGTGGTGCAGACCATCGACGAGGTCATCGCGTTCATCGACCACTGGCAGGAGCATCGCCACGATCTTGCCTACGAGATCGATGGGGCCGTCGTCAAGGTCGATGCGCTGTCCTTGCAGCGGTCCCTGGGCTCCACCGCCCGGGCACCGCGTTGGGCGTTGGCCTACAAACTGCCCCCCGAGGAGCGATCCACCCGTCTCCTCGACATCATGGTCTCGGTCGGGCGTACCGGGAAGGCCACTCCGTTCGCCGTGCTCCAACCGGTCTTCGTGGCCGGCTCGACCGTCCAGATGGCCACACTGCACAACGCCGACCAGGTGCGCCTGAAGGACGTCAGGCCCGGCGACACGGTCATCGTGCGCAAGGCCGGCGACGTCATTCCCGAGGTGCTCGGGCCGGTGCTCAGCGAACGTCCTGAGGGCTTGGCACCCTGGACGTTCCCTTCCGATTGTCCGGTCTGTGCCCAGCCCCTGGTGCGGCCCGAGGGCGAGGCGCACACCTTCTGTGTGAATCCGGTGTGCCCGGCACGCCAACAAGCTCAGATCGAGTACTTCGCCTCCCGGGGCGCCATGGACATCGAGGGGATGGGCGAGAGCCGCATCGCCCTGTTCATCGAACTCGGTCTCATCGCCGACGCCGGCGACCTGTATTTCATCGACTGGGACGTGATCGCGGGGTTGGAGGGTTTCGGTCAGACGTCGATCGAGAATCTCCAGGCCGCGCTCGAGGCATCGAAGTCCCGTCCGCTGGCAAGTCTGCTCGTCGGCCTCGGCATTCGTCACCTCGGTCCCTCCGGCGCGAATGCGCTGGCGGCGGCGTTCGGTCACCTCGATCGCATCCTCGACGCAAGCGTCGAGGACATGGCTGCCGTCGACGGGGTGGGTTCGACCATTGCCGCGAGCGTGTGCAGCTACTTGCAGACCGAGACAGCCAGACGTCTCATCGACAAGTTCCGTCGGGCCGGGGTGAACCTGGTCGGGCCCGAAGTGTCCTCGTTCCCGCAGGTCCTGGCGGGCAAGGCGGTGGTGGTCACCGGTGCACTCGAGGGTTTCAGTCGCGACGCTGCCGGTGATGCCATCAAGGCGCGCGGCGGCAAGAGCCCCGGTTCGGTGTCGAAGAAGACCTTCGCGGTCGTGGTCGGCTCAGAACCCGGTGGGTCCAAGGTCTCCAAGGCCGAGGAGCTGGGAGTGCCGATGATCGACGAGGCGGGGTTCGTTTCCCTGCTCGAGACGGGTGAGCTTTCGCGCTGATCAGGCTCGATCGACCAGCCAGGATGAATCAGAGAGCATCGAAGTAGAACGCCTGGCTCAGCTCGCAGCTTTCGGGGCCATCCTGCACGCGGTACACGCAGGCCTGCACGATGTTGTTCTGCGGACGCAGCAACGCGCCGTTCGGGCAATCGGCCTCGGGGCCATAGGTGTACTGGTCGAGCGTACGCCCCGCCGACTGCACGTCGTTCAACTGGTCGGGAGTGAGCGTGGTGCCGTTGATGATGAGATTGGCGGCGTAGCCCGAGATGAGGTCGACCCCGACTGGTTCGCTGCAGGTCGAGCCTTCGCCGGACTTGGGAAACCACCCTTCGATCGGGCTGATGTCGAGCTCGGGCTGGGGTGCGTTGGGGTCGCTCTGGCGCTCGCCGCCACCATCGGCCGCCGATCCGCTGAGTACCGGTCGCGAGGGATTGGTGTCGGCCTGGTAGGCGGTGCCGATCACGATGGCGAAAAGGGCGAACGCAAGGCCGCCACCAACGATCAGTCGTTGCCGACTCTTGGACGCCGGTGCCCGGGTCACCTTGGGGTCCCGGTCAGAAGGGGGCGGGCCGGCCGTTGCGGACATGTCGACCAGTATGCCAAGGCGAAGTCAGTCGGCGCCCCAGACGTCGTCGGCGATTTCCACCACCAGGCGAAGCTTGGCCCATTGGTCGGCCTCGGTGACGAGATTGCCGTGCACCGTGCTGGAGAAACCACACTGGGGGCTGAGACACAATTGGTCGAGGTCGACGAAGCGGGCCGCCTGGTCGATCCGGACTTTGACGTCGGCGGCG
Source organism: Acidimicrobiales bacterium (assembly GCA_024641625.1). Taxonomy (GTDB): domain Bacteria; phylum Actinomycetota; class Acidimicrobiia; order Acidimicrobiales; family SZUA-35; genus JAHECQ01. The sequence continues at coordinate 9,635 of JAHECQ010000096.1, forward strand.
TCCTCGAGGGCCGCTGTCTTCGAGGTCACCAGGCCGAGGACGAGGGTCTTGTCGTTCGGGAAGAACCGCAGCGGCGCGAAGTCGCCCGATCGTTCGTCGTCGTACTCGAGGAAGTAGGCATCGACGTTCATCTCGTTGAAGAGCACTTCGGCGACGGCTTCGTAGCCGCCACTGGCGAAGTAGGTGCTGCGGAAGTTGCCGCGACAGAGGTGGATGCCCACGGTGAGATCGTGCGGTCGACCCTCGAGGGATCGATTGATGAGTGAGGCATACGTGCGCGGAAGCTCGTTCGGATCGTCGCCGCGTTCGATCGCGCCCTGGCGCATCACCGGATCGCACAGATAGGCCAGGTTGGTGTCATCGAGTTGCAGGTAGCGGCACCCGGCGTCGTAGAGGTCTGCGATTTCGTCCCGGTAGGTCTGGGCAAGGTCCTCGAAGAACTGGTCGAGGTCGGGGTAGGCCGTGACGTCGATCCCTGCCCGTCCGCCCCTGAAGTGGGCCATCGTCGGAGAGGGAATGGCCACCTTGGGTGTGCGTTGGGTGTGTTCGGCGACGAATCGATAGTCGTCGACCTGGATTGGATGCGTGTGGCGCAAGGGGCCGATCACGCTGAGCTTGGGCGGAGTCATCCCGACGGTCTCCTGCGAATCAGAACTCGATGCGATGGCTCCGGTGACACTGATGCCATCGATCTGTTCGAGGAAGTCGAGATGGAAGAAGGCGCGTCGGAACTCCCCATCGCTGATGCTCTGCATGCCGGTGGCCTCGAGCTTGGGAATCATCTCGCCGATGGCGGTGTCCTCCGCGGCTCGGAGGCCGGAGGCGTCGAGCTCGCCTCGAGCATGTCGCGCCCGGGCGTCGAGAAGTGTCGGTGGTCTGAGCAGGCTGCCGATGTGCTCGGCGCGGAACGGGGGTGCGTGTGAGGTCACCTGCCCATGATGCCCCAGATCATTGAACCGAGAGGGTGAACGGCGAGTCCGCTGACACTGATTAGCATCAACACGTGCCCGTCGGACTCGAGCAACATGCCGGGCGGGTGCTCGGCGCCCGCTATCGCTTGGTGACCCCGCTGGGGGCGGGCGCGTCCGCGGTGGTCTACCTGGCCGAGGACCTCACCCTTCGACGCCGGGTCGCCGTCAAGTTGCTGCACCCGGGGCTCATCGGCGACGAACGCTTCCGGCGGCGGTTCCGCGCCGAGGCGCATTCCTCGGCGCAGCTGAGCCACCCACACCTGGTGGCCGTGTTCGACTGGGTCGATGCCGAGACTCAGGCCGACGGCTCGATCACGCCGGCGTACCTCGTCAGCGAGCTGCTCACGGGAGGCAGCCTTCGTTCGATGCTCGACGAGTCGTCTCCGCTGAGTCTGTCGCAGACATTGCTGGTGGGAATCCAGGCGGCCCAGGGTCTGGCGCACGCGCACAGCCAAGGTTTCGTCCACCGCGACATCAAGCCGGCAAATCTTCTCTTCGACGGGTCGGGACGTCTGCGTATTGCCGATTTCGGGATCGCTCGTGCGGTGGCCGAGGCCGCCTGGACCGAGCCGGAGGACTCGCTCATCGGCACGGCACGCTATGCCGCACCCGAACAGGCCGCCGGTGGACCCATCGATGGTCGAGCGGACGTCTATT
>JAHECQ010000530.1 GCA_024641625.1 Acidimicrobiales bacterium
GCTCACGCGGCTGACGCGACGGTCGATGTTGGCCGTGCGCCGGCAGCCGGCCGGTGGTACCCGGTACGAGATGTTGGAAACGATCCGCGAGTACGGCCGCAGCAGGCTGGGCGACCGACAGAGCGTCGAGCTGTTCGCTGCCCACGCCGCCCAATTCGCCGCAGTTGCGCGATCGGTCGAACTCGATCTCGGCACCGCCCAGGAACGTGACGCCGTGGAGCGCGCCAACGGATCATTCGCCGACTTGCGTGCGGCTCAGCGATTCTGTCTCCAGATCGAGGACTTCGACACCACCTTCCAACTGATCGCCTCGATGCGGGAGTACGCGATGCGCACGCTGCGGTACGAGGTCTTCGCATGGGCGGACTCGACCGCAACCCTCACCGGCGCAGACCAACACCCGCTGTACCCGGTCGTGACCGCAGTGCGGGCCTACGGTGCCTGGGTTCGCGGCGACTTCGACCTCACCCTGTCCCTGGCCGATGCGGCCAGAACTGCGGAGATCTCATCGGGCTGCACCCCGACCGGTCTGGTCGAACGCGTGCTGGCCAACGTCCTCTACGCCACCGGCGAGATCGAGTCGGGCCTGATCGAAGGGGCCCGTCTCATCGAACTGGCCGAAGCATCCCAACACGGCTCGAAGCTCGCACACGCCTATTACATGCAGTCGATCGCGTCGAGTTCACTCGGGCATTACGACGAGGCCGAACACCTGATCGCCCGTTCCCGCGAGGCTGGACGCCGCACCGGCAGCCCGACCGATCTCGCCTCGGCGTCGGTCGCCGAAGGGTTCGCCACCCATGATGACGACGATGCGGCACTCGAGGCGTTCGCGACCGCAGATCAGCTGGCACGCTCGGCCGGCAACCGGTGGATGAGCGCATTCGCTCGTACTGAAGCCAGCGGTCTGCTCGTCCACCAGGGGCACCTTGTTCAAGGGTGTGAGGGGCTCGCCGAGATGGTCGACACGTGGTATCGCGCCGGCGAATGGGCCCAGCAGTGGCACACGTTGTCGCGCTGTGTGGTCGCACTCGATCGCATCGGCCATCACGACATGGCGGCCCAGGTGCTCGGAGCGATCGAGGCGCACACCACGATGGGCAGCCCTCCGGTCATGACGACCCTTCGAGATCTTGCCTTCGCGACGCGCGACTCGCTGAGCGACCAACTCGGAGCCGAGCGCATGGAGGAACAACGCACACTCGGAGCCTCGATGTCGGTCGTCGCCATCGTGGACCGAACTCGAAACGCACTGCTCGGACGCGCGATCGACCACTGAACCCGACGCCTGGCTCTCGCGACCGGATGACCTCGGGCTGTCAGGCGTGGATTCGGCGGTCGAGATAGGCGTGCAAGTGGCTGACGAGCTCGGCGGCGTCGGGCCCGACCCCATCGATGAAGCTCGACTTGCGCCGCCGCAGGAACGGGATGCCCAAGAGGTAGAGACCGGGGAGGGCACAGATCCCACCGTCGTGCACGATCCGTCCCCGTTGGTCGAATGCGGCGCGGTCCAGCCACGAGTATCCGGGCCGATAGCCCGTCGCCCAGATGATCGTCTGGAACCGACACATCGCGAGCTCGGTCGGAGCGCCGCCGAGCCTCGTCGGCCCGGGTCGAGTCGGTTCCGGTAATCCCGAATCGAGGCCGTGCTCGTCGACGAATTCGTCGATCCGGTCGAGGAGGCGGTTCTGCTTGAGGTCGGCGTTGGCGACGAGGTTGGCGAGCCCTCCCGAAAACTGGGCCTTCGACCCCACGATCCGCATCAATTTGCCGACCGTGCCGACACCGGCTTCGACGAGCGATCCGACACCGAGGGTTCGACGCTCGGGGCTTCCGACGAGCTGGAGCGATGGAAGGCGGCGGGCGCGGTTGAGGTCATCGACCTCGTCATATCGTTCGTCGAGCTGCCCGATCCTGTCCATCCACCAGTGGATGTCCTGGTTGCGGTAGAGCCGGGGCAAACGAATGTGCTCGCCGATGGCGATGGTGACGCTGCGTCCGCTTCGTTGCAGCTCGTCCGCGATCTGAATCCCGGATGCCGATGCACCGACCACGAGGAGATCACCGGTCCCCAGCTGATCGGGGTTGCGGTATTCCAGCGCGGTGAGCTGATCGATCCGGTCGGGGATGTCGGCGGCTACGGCCGGCAGGCGTGGCTCGCTCGAAGCACCGGTCGCGGCAACCACCACATCGCACGACCAGGTACCTTGATCGGTCACCACATCGAATCCGTTCGATGTGGCCGTAACCGCTTCGACGATCACGTGTGGATGCACCGGGGCAGCGAAACTCCGCCCGTAGGCGCTGAGCAACGAGACGGTCTCGTCCTTTGTCATGAAACCATCTGGGTCGGATCCCTCGTAGCGATGGCCGGGGAGGCGGGTCATCCAGTTGGGAGTGAGCAGACGGAGCGAATCCCATCGTTCGGTCCGCCACGAGTTGGCCACCTCCCCCCGGTCGAGGACGACATGGTCGATCCCCCGACCGGTGAGGTGGTGACTCATCGCCAGTCCGGCTTGGCCGGCGCCGATGACCACGACTGGCGTTCTCATCATTCGCCTCAGACGACCTCGACCTGGATGGTCGTGGGGTTCGCCACGATGTCGAAGACCGCTGAGCGCTTCTGCGACTGGGCGACGATCGCCTCGATGTCGGCCTTCGAGGCATCGGCATCGATCGCGTAGCTGATCTTGATGCCGTCGAAACCGTTGCGGACATCGCTGTCGATACCCAGAATCCCTGCCAGGTCCATGTCGCCCTCGATCGTCGCTGTGACCGAACGGAGTTGGACACCCCGATGGGTGGCCACGGTCGCGACGCCAGCCGTCAGGCAACTTGCCAACGCAGCCAGCACGATCTCGGGCGGTGTCGCGCCATTGTCCTCGGACGCGAAGACCTGCGGGTGATCGGCCTCGACCGTGTACGGCTGGCGGTGGGCGTGCTCGGCGCCGAGGCCGGAGAACCCGCTGACGGTCGAGCGGCTGTGGGTTCCGTTCACCCATTCGTTGCTGGC
>JAHECQ010000097.1 GCA_024641625.1 Acidimicrobiales bacterium
TTCGAATCGCGCTCGAGGCCATCAACGGAGTCCGGGTGCTGTTCGCGCCGTACCTGCCTTTCTCCAGCACAGCACTCGAGGAGATCTTCGGACCGGTGACGTCATGGGCTCGGCCGGAACTGCCGACCGGTGCGCCGATCGAGTCGCCGAAGCCGCTGTTCCAGAAGGTCGAACTCGTCGATGACGCTACCTGAGGCCGACCCGCCACTGGAGTGGTTCGACAACCATTGTCACCTCACGACCACCAAGGTCGAACCGGCCGATCTGGTCGAGCAGGCTCGAACTGCCGGTGTGACCCGAATGCTGACGGTGGGTTGTACGGTTGCCGACAGCACTGCGGCGGCGGCGATTGCTGCTCGTTTCGATGGCGTCTGGTCGACGGCCGGGGTGCACCCCCACGACGCCAGGGGCGGTATCGCCGGTCTCGAAGCGCTGCTGCTCGACCCTGCGCTTTCGCCTGGAACCATCGTCGCGGTGGGCGAGTGTGGGCTCGACTATCACTACGATCACTCGCCCCGCGACGTGCAGCGATCGGTGTTCGCTGATCAGGTCGACTTGGCCCACCGTCTCGAGCTGCCGCTGGTCATTCACACGCGCGAGGCCTGGGACGACACGTTCGCCATCCTTGACGACGTCGGCCTACCGGCGCACACGGTCTTCCACTGTTTCACCGGTGGACCGGCCGAAGCCGAGGCGAGCCTGGCTCGTGGTGCTCACCTTTCCTTCAGTGGGACTGTTACGTTCAAGACCGCTGATGATCTCCGCTCGGCGGTGCGAATCACGCCGCTGGATCGTCTCATGATCGAAACCGACGCCCCCTTCCTGACCCCTGTACCTCACCGCGGCCAGGCGAATCGGCCCGCTTTGGTGACCCTCGTCGGGGAAAAGATTGCCCAGGAGAAAGATATTTCCGTACGTCAAGTGGCCCACTTGACGTGCGACAACAGTCGACGCTTCTACTCTGTGTGAGTTTCGGACGCTCACCGCGGTTGTCTTTGTCGGTGAGCGAACATAGGGTGCGCCCTCGTGCGAAGCGGAGCCCCTCCAGCGCCGTTCCCTCCCAGGCGAACGCGCAGACGCGCCACGCTCACGGTTGGAGCGGCCAACATTCGCCTTCGGGACCTTCTGGTCGGCGTTGCGTCGACGCTGTGCGCTCTGCCGCTGCTGTTCGGAGTGTTGGGGGGCGGTAATCGAGGGGCCCAGGATGTAGCGGCGGACCAGTCATCGACATCGACCTCGTCGGCCGCCTCGTCTGCCCCGGCCAGCCCCTCCACTCGGTCAGTGTCACAAGCTGACACTTCGGCTGGGTCCTTGCTCGACGGAGCAGATCCCGGAAATCTCCTGCAGGCCGGGGCCGGCCAGGCACGGGCCAGGCTACGCGGGTTGACCGAGTTCGGCCTCGTCGAGGTACCGGCCGCCGCTTCTCCCACCGAGCCCTCGGTTCCGGAGGTTCCTGCGACGAGCGGCTCCGCTTCGAGCGAGTCTGCGACTGCTGCGACTGCTGCGCCTGCTCCGCCTGCGACTGCTGCGCCTGCGACTGCTCCGCCTGCGACTGCTCCGCCGGCGACTGCTCCGCCTGCGACTGCGACCGCGGCCGGTGAACCCACCGCAGCCCAATGGGAGGCATTGCGCCAGTGCGAGGCGTGGGGCAGCTATACGGTCGTCAGCAGCAACGGCAAGTACTTCGGTGCCTATCAATTCGGTCAAGGGACCTGGGACAGCGTCGCTCGCTCGGTCGGCAGGACCGACCTGGTCGGCATCCGACCCAGCGACGCTTCCCCGTCGGACCAGGACGCGCTCGCCCTGGCCCTCTGGCGTTCCTCGGGATGGAGCAGTTGGCCCACCTGCAGCACGAGAGCGGCCGGAGCCTGAGTTCCTCCTCCGATCCGGTCGTGCGACTGACGCGTCCGGTGCTGCGCGACATCCTCGATCGTCACGGCCTCTCGCCCAGCCGTGCTCTGGGGCAGAACTTCCTGTGCGAGCCGACGCTGATCGACAAGATCGTGCGCTTGGCCCGAGTGGCGCCGGGCGATGCCGTCGTCGAGATCGGGCCAGGTCTGGGGTCCTTGACGGTGGGGCTGGCGGCCGCCGGTGCATCGGTACTGGCCATCGAGATCGACCGCCACCTGATCCCGGCACTCGAAGAGGTCGTCGCCGACCTCGACGTGACCGTCGTGCAGGCCGATGCGCTGACACTCGACTGGCCATCGCTGTTCGACCGTTGGCCGCGAACCGCATCCGAGCCGGAGCGTCGATGCCGAGTTGTCGCCAACCTTCCGTACAACATCGCTACGCCACTGGTGTTGGACCTCCTGCGAGATCGTCCCGAGCTGCAACACTGGCTGGTGATGGTCCAACGTGAAGTCGGAGAGCGCCTTGCGGCTGAGCCGGGCGATTCGGCCTGTGGGATCCCCTCGGTGCTGGTGTCGTATTGGGGACACGCCGAGGTGGTGGGTCGCGTCCCCGCGGAGGTGTTCTTCCCGCGCCCGAACGTCGAGTCGGTGTTGGTTCGGATCGAACGCACCGAGCAGCCGAGGCTCGACGTCCCGTTCGCTCCGTTCGCCGCTCTGGTCCGGGCAGGTTTCGGTCAGCGGCGCAAGATGCTTCGCCGTAGTCTGGCTTCGATGTTGACCGTCCAACAGATCGAAGCAGCCGGCGTTCGTCCGACGGATCGGGCAGAGCAACTCGATCTCGCGGCATGGGGACGACTGACCAGCGTCCACCAGGAGAGCGTGCGGTGACGACGCACACACTCGTGGCACCGGCCAAGTTGACGCTGACATTGCGCTGCAGCGGGGTGCGCTCGGACGGACTGCATCTGATCGACGCCGAAATGGTGACGCTCGATCTCTACGACGAGCTGCTGGTCGATCCATCGGGTTCGGCGCTGACCATCGAGGGTGGCGCCGCCGATGTGGTGGCCGATGCTGACAACCTGGTCGCCAGGGCGCTTCGGCTGGTCGGGCGCCGTGCCGGGGTCCACCTGATCAAGCGGATCCCCTCCCAGGCCGGCCTGGGGGGTGGTTCGGCGGACGCCGCTGCCGTGCTGCGATGGGCAGGCTTCGGGACCGGTCCTGCCGATCTGGAGGCAGCCGCCGGAATCGGAGCCGATGTGGCCTTCTGTCTCCTTGGCGGACGAGCGCGGGTGACCGGCATCGGCGAGATCGTCGAACCGCTCCCGTTTCAGGCTCGTGTGCTGACCCTCGTCACGCCTCCTGTTGCCTGTCCGACACCTGCGGTGTACCGGGCGTGGGACGCGTTGGGCGGGCCGACCAACAGGGACAGTCCGAACGATCTCGAGGCTGCTGCGCTCCTGGTCGCCCCGGAACTGGCTCGTGCTCGTGACGATCTTCACCAGGCCACGGGCCAACGACCGACGCTCGCGGGCAGCGGGTCGAGTTGGTTCGTCGAAGGGGCCCATCCTGGGCCAGGGCATCTCGTGGTGACCACGACACCGGCGGGCTGGATCGGCTGATCGGACAAGTCACACGCCGAACGCCAAACGAGCCGAGGGGCAACGCCGGCCCGTCGGCTCGCCTGGTCGTTGACAACGTCGTGACCCTTGCTGACTCGAGTTGTAGTTCTACTTCTTGTTGCGACGCTGAACGCGAGTGCGCTTGAGGAGCTTGCGGTGCTTCTTCTTACGCATGCGCTTGCGGCGCTTCTTGATGAGCGATCCCATGAGGCAGACGAGGCTAGCGTGCGGACTGTCGTGCGCAACCGCCTCGGTGGCTCTGCGATCGGTGATCTCGAAAGGCGGTCCGATCCGTGGAATCTGTCCGCTACGGTTCTGATGTCCGTCCCGGGTAGTTCAATTGGCAGAACACTGGACTTTGAATCCAGCCGTTGCAGGTTCAAACCCTGCCCCGGGAGCCAGTACAGGAAGTGCGCGCGCCACGGACCTCGAGGTCCTCGAGCGGGGTGAAACGATGGGCAGCATGAGCAGATTGATCAGCGAAGGGGTCGACCGGGTCGGGCCCGATCGATCACCCGACCACTGGTCCGAGGCTGCGACGGACCGCGATCCGACCGACCGCGACGTCGGCAACCGCCTCTCGGCGTTGGTCATCGCCACCGGCTCGGGCGTGTCCATGCATTCCAGTCGGCCCAAGCCGTTGCACCTGCTCTGTGGTCGTCCAATGGTGTCCTACGTGCTGGAGTCGCTCGCCCGGGTGGGTGTCGAGCAGGGGGTGGTGGTCACCGGCGTGTCGGGCGATCGGGTGAGCAAGCGGGTGCTCGAGGATCCACCGGCGTTCGCTCTGCGATTTGTCGAGCAACCGTTCGATCGAGGAGATGCCGAGGCCGCCGCGGTGGGCCTGTCGGGCTTGATCGGCCCGCCCGGTTTCGACGAGTTCGAGGACGACGGCGACATCCTCGTCGTTCCCGCCGACCTTCCCTTGCTCGGTCCCGGGGCGCTGTGGGCACTGCTCGATGTGCACCGGGCCGAAGGCTCCGCGTGTACGGTCATGACCGTTGACCACCCGCACCCCGAGGGTTGTGATCGGGTGTTGCGGGATCGTCACGGCCAGGTCATCGGCATCGCCCGGGACATCGATCTCGTCGGACAAGAGGTGTCGATCTCCGAGGTGCCCATGGGGGTGTATTGCATCCGGCGGGGTGTGCTCTCGCCGGCCGTTCGTCGTATCCCGGCCGATCCTGTGGACGGTTCGCACCAACTCATCGATCTGCTCGGGGTGTTGTCCGAAACAGGAAACCGGGTGGCCAGCGCGAGGGTTGCCGATCTCGAAGCGCTGACACCGGTCGACAATCGGCGCCAGCTGGCCGAGGCCGAAGCGGCGCTTCGCCGGCGCATCAACCGTGGATGGTTGGATCAAGGGGTCACGATGATCGATCCGGAACGGACCTACATCGACGCCACCGTTCAGCTCGGCACCGATGTAACCCTGTTCCCCGGAACCATCCTCCAGGGCTCCACCTCCATCGGCGACGGCTGCGACATCGGCCCCGACACGCGGCTCGATCGTTGCAGGGTCGGGCGTGACACGGTCATCGAGATGTCCATGGGACGCTTGGCCTCGGTCGGCGATCGTTGTCGGGTCGGGCCGTTCGCCGCGCTCGAGCCTGGCGCAGAGTTGGCTGATGACACCATCACCGGCCCGTTCTTCCGGCCCGGTCCCTGACCCGACTCCCTCGGGCGGATTCCCAGAGGGCCCACCTATGCTGACCTCGTCACGTCGTCACTGACTGGGGAGCCGGCCGATGGAAGTTGTCACCACGAAGACTCTGCACATCTTCGCCGGGCGCCACAATCGCGAGCTGACCGAAGCCATCGCGCTCAACCTCGGCGTCGGGGTCACCGAAGCGCATCTCAGCCAGTTCGCCAACAGCGAGACGCATTGTCGTTTCGCCGAATCGGTGCGCGGTTCCGATGTGTTCATCGTCCAGAGCCACGGTGCCCTCGACGGTCGTTCGGTGAACGATGCCATCTTCGAGCATCTGATCATGGTCGATGCAGCTCGGCGCGCCTCGGCCAAACGCATCACTGCGGTGATGCCGTTCTACGGCTACGGCCGCCAGGATCGAAAATCGGAAGGTCGCGAGCCGATCACCGCTCGGCTCATTGCCGATCTCTTCGATGCAGCGGGAGCCTCGCGGCTGGTGTCCATCGACCTCCACAGCGGTCAGATCCAAGGCTTCTTCAATGGGCCGGTCGATCACCTCACTGCCATGCCGGTGCTGGTCAATCACCTGAGGAGTTACGGCGACAACCTGGTCGTGGTGTCGCCCGACGCCGGTCGGGTGAAGGTCGCCGAGCGATATGCACAGCAACTGCATGCCGACCTCGCCATCGTCCACAAGCGCCGCCTGAAGGGCCTGAAGAACGCAGTCGAAGCCAAGGACGTCGTTGGTGAGGTCGAGGGTCGTGACTGTGTCCTGATCGACGACATGATCGACACAGCGGGCACCATCTGTTCCGCCGCTGAGTTGTTGGTCGAGCGGGGCGCCCGCTCGGTGAGTGCTGCCGCCACCCACGGTGTGTTCAGCGGTCCCGCTGTCGATCGACTGAAGAACTCGGTATTGGACAAGGTGATCGTCACCGACACCCTGCCGATGCCGCCCGAGAAGCAGTTCGACAAGCTCATCGTGTTGTCGGTGGCGCCCCTCATCGCCGATGCCATTCGGGCGGTCTTCGAGGACACGTCCGTCAGCCGAATCTTCGACGGCCAGAATCACAGCTGAGACTTCTCGGTCGGTGGCGCTGTGGTCACGGTTGAGTTCGACACGGTGACCGTTAGCCTTCCGTGGTTGGACGTTCGGGACCTTCGAACGTCGGAATTCTGATTACTGCATCTTTCGAGGATCGCCATGAACAGCGTCGTGAAGGCAACAACCGGTCGAGATCTCGGCACTCGTCCCTCCCGCCGTATGCGGGACGAGGGCAACCTGCCGGGGGTGATCTACGGCCGGGGCGCAGAACCCAAGCCGGTCCAGGTCGTGTACTCGGAGCTGCGTGATGCCCTCCAGGGCGACGCCGGCCTCAATACCGTGTTCACACTCGAGGTCGACGGCGTCCCCGAGACGGTGATCGTCCGTGACATCCAGCGTGACCCCATCAAGCGCCGGGTCACGCACGCCGACTTCATGCGAGTCGAGCTCGACACTCCCATCACCGTGACCGTCCCCGTCGAGCTCACCGGTGTGTCAGCCACGGTGGCCGACGCCGGCGCCCTGGTCGAACAGAAGTTGTTCTCGGTCAAGGTGCGGGCCACCCCCCGGGCCATTCCCGCGTCCATTCGGGCCGATATCTCCAATCTGACGATGGACTCTCGCCTGGCCATCGGCGACCTCAAGCTGCCCGACGGGGTCACCACCCTGGCCGCTGATCGCATCACTGTCGCTGCGCCGGTCGGCACCCGCGCCTCTCGCATGGGTGTCGGCGAACTGGGCGAGGACGAGATGCTCGAGGAGACCGAGACCGAGGGCGAAGCGGTCGAGGACGGCGACGCAGCCGAGACCTCGGACGACGAGTAGACGAATCGATCGTGTCCCTTCTGGCCCGACGAGCAGGGGAGCCGGCGCGCAAGGGCACGCCCTCTGACTACCTCGTCGTCGGGTTGGGGAACCCGGGACCGGAGTTCGAACACACGCGCCACAACGTCGGGGCCGAGTGCGTGATGCTGCTGGCCTCGCGTCACGGTACCAAGCTGTCGAAATCCAAGGAGCGCGCCCTCGTCGGCGAGATCGTCCTGGGCGACAAGCGAGTTGCGTTGGCGTTCCCTCAGACCTACATGAACAACTCCGGTGAATCCGTTCGGTTGCTGGCGCGTCGGTTCGGCATCGAGGACGGCAGTCAACTGATCGTGGTGCACGACGAGCTCGACCTCGATGTCGGTCGGCTGAAACTCAAGCAGGGTGGGGGGATGGCCGGCCACAACGGCCTCAAGTCGATCACTCAACACGTCGGAACCACCGACTTCGCCCGCCTGCGCATCGGCGTCGGCAAGCCGCCGGCATCGCAGGCAGGGCGCGATTTCGTGCTGCGGCGAGCGGGCAAGGCCGAACAGCAGCACCTCGATGTGGCGCTCGAGCGGTCGGCCGATGCCGTCGAGCTGCTGGTGGCCGAAGGTGTCGATGCCGCGATGGCAGTCGTCAACCGTCGACCAGACGAGACCTGAGCATGGCCGCCAAGCGTTTGGCCGCCCTGGTCGGAGCGCTGTTGCTCGTCCTGGGTGCGGTGGCGCTTCGGAACTTCCTCGACAACGACGGCCGGGTCAGCCTCGGGCGGTCGGCTGTCCCGGTGGTCTGCGATCCGATCGTGTTCGAGGCCTGCAAGGCGGCGTTCCCGGACGCCTCGGTCGAACAGGAACGGCCGGGCGAGACCCTTGACCGGCTGCTGTCGTCGCCGGCGCCTGAGCCCACCGTGTGGGTCACCGCCGATGTCTGGCTCGAGATCCTGGCCAGCGAGAGTGCCCGCACCAGGGTGACCGATCCGGTGGGTGACGCCACGAAGCTCGCCGGCACCGATCTCGCACTGGCCGCGGTCGAGGGCCGGGCACAATGTGTCGAACTCTCGTGGAGCTGCCTGGCCGAGGGGGGAGCAGAGGGCGGAGGACTCGAGCTCGGCTACGAGCACGCCGACAGCACGGTCGGCATCCTCACTCGGTCCGATTTGATCGCCGCTCACTTCGGACGGACCGACTTCGACAACCAAGACCTCGAGTCGCCCGAGTTCGGTTCGTGGTGGACCAAGATGCAACGGAGTCTCCGGGTGCCTTCACAGGGCACAGCGTTCGTCACCCTGGTGGTGAAGAAGGGTGAACTCGATGTGGCGCCCGTGCCCGCCGCCCTGACCGCAGCCAACAGCAGAGGAGGCGTCGACGTGGTGCTCCCCGTCGATCATGGGCGGGCCATCACCATCGTGGCGGCATCGGTCGCCGGCGCGCGGCTCGATGTCGGTGATCTCGCCGAGCGGCTCACCGATACCGGATGGCTCGCTCCCTCGGCGATCACTCCCGACCCCGATGCGGTGGTGGATGCGGGTGTGCTCCAAGCGTTGCGCAAGCGGTAGCTAGGATCGCCCCATGTCGACACGTCTCGGGCTGCTCCTGGTTTTCGTCGTGGCCATGAGCCTGGCCGCCTGCTCGTTCTCGACCGCCGGCGAGAGCGACGACCTGACCGATCCCGGGGACTGCATCACCGTCGACCTTGCGGTGTCGTCGGAGAAGATCCAGCTGATGACCGAGATGGCCCAGGAGTTCAACCAGGCCGACAACTCGGTCAGCGGCACCTGCGTCTTCGCCCGGGCCCAGTCCAAGGCGTCGGGTCTCGGCGCACAACTCCTGGCTTCTGAGTGGGATGAGTTGTCCGACGGCCCCCGTCCGGTGATCTGGTCGCCGGCCTCCAGTGCCTGGGGTGCGGTGGTCAACCAACGCCTGAGCGACGCAGGCCGACCGGAGATCGTCGGCGACGGTGTTCCGTTCATGGTCACGCCACTGGTGATCGCGATGCCGGAGACCATGGCCTCTGCCCTGGGGTGGCCCGAGGCCGACATCGGCTGGACCGACATCCTCGCGCTGGCCACCAGCGAAGATGGGTGGAGCGCCTACGGCCATCCCGAGTGGGGCGAGTTCCGCCTGGGCAAGACCAGTCCGAACTTCTCCACCAGCGGGCTGTCGGCCCTGATCGCCCAGACCTACGCAGCTGCGGGCAAGACCGAGAACCTCAGCCTCGAGGATCTGCGCCGCCCGGCGGTGATCGAGTTCGGTGCCGGCGTCGAGTCCGCCGTGGTGCACTACGGCGACACCACGCTCACCTTCCTCAACAACTGGTACCGGGCCGACACCCGAGGGAGCGCCCTCGGCTACGTGGCGGCGGCCGCCGTCGAGGAGAAGTCGGTCATCGACTACAACCGCGGTGATCCCGACGGCAAGCTCGACGCCGGCGAGGTGGCCCGTCCTCCCCGGGAACCCCTGGTGGCCATCTATCCCAAGGAAGGCACGCTCTACTCCGACAATCCGCTGTTCATCCTGAACGCCGACTGGGTCAGCGACGATGAGCAGGCGGCGGCCCAGCTGTTCGTCGACTTCGCCCAAACCGAGGCCAACCAGCGAAAGGTGCTCGAGTTCGGCTTCCGTCCGGGGAACCCCTCGGTGGCCCTGGCCGACCCCATCTCGCCGGCGTTCGGCGTCGATCCGACGCAACCCTCCGATCTGCTCGAGGTGCCCTCGCCCCAGGTCATGACCACGTTGCTCGACCTGTGGCGCAACCAGCGCAAGGGCGCTCAGGTGACGCTGCTACTCGACGTCTCGGGTTCGATGGGGGAGATCGGTGACCCCGAGACGGGCGACTCGAAGTTGTTGCTGGCCAAACGGGCCATCGAGTCGTCGCTCGATGAGTTCTCCGACAACGACCAGATCAGTCTCTCGACGTTCACCCTCGACGATTTCACCGGTGAAACCCTCATCGTCGACGTGGTACCGATGGGCCCGGCCTCAGCCAACATCGCCCGAATCCGTAGTGCGCTCCAGGTCCTGGATGCCCAGTCGGGCACCCCGTTGTACGAAGCCACGCAACGCCTCTACGAGCAGCGCCTCGCCGAGTTCGACCCCGATCTCATCAACGCCCTGGTCATCTTGTCCGACGGTGTCAACGACGACGTCGATCCCGGGAACGACAGCAGCCAACTCGACGAGTTGCTGACGTTGCTGTCCCGAGGCAGTGAAGGCGCTCGAAGCCGCCCGGTGCGGGTCTTCCCCATCGCCTACGGCGCCGACGCCGACTTCGACGTGTTGCGGGCCATCGCGGAAGCGTCGTCGTCGGCCGTCTATGACGCCAGCGATCCTCGCTCGATCAACAAGGTCTTCGCCGAAGTGATCTCGAACTTCTGATGGTCGCTCGATGACTCTGCGCGACCGTCTCCTCACCAAGCCGGTGGCCGAGGCCATGATGAGCCCCAGTGGCATCCTGCTGGCCGGTGCCGGAGCAGCGGTCGGGGTGGCCATCGGTGCGGGCGCAGCCGTGGCCGTCGGAGCCGCGGCCGTGGTGTGGGCGGCCAGGGTTGCGGTCGCGGTGCCCCGGGGCCCGCGGCGTGAACGTATCGACCGCAAGGCCGTCTCGGGCCCGTGGCAGGCGTTCGTCGACGAGGCGCTGGCTGCCCAGCGTCGTTTCCAGGCCGCGGTCGAACGCACGAGACAAGGCCCTCTTCGCGACCGCATGGCCTCCTTCGGCGAGCGGATCGACGAGTTCGTTCGGCACAGCTACGACGTGGCGCGCAGCGGGCAGGCACTGACCGAAGCTCGTGCGGGTATCGAGGTCGAGGCGATCACCCGCGATCTTCATCGCGTGACCGGGGGCCACAACATCGAGGAGGTCCCCGAGGGCACGTCTCGGTCGGCGGCGATTGCCCTGCTCGCTCAGCTCCAGTCGGCCCAGCGCCTCGACGAGACCATTGCCACCACCTACGACCGATTGGTGCTGCTCGATGCTCGCCTCGACGAGATCGTCACGCGATCGATCGAACTGTCGGTGACCGGGAACGACCTCGGCTCGCTCGGTTCGGTCGAGAGCGAGCTGATCGACGTGGTCGACGAGATGGAAGCGGTTCGCCAAGCGGTGGCCGAGACGGCCTGATTCGACCGTGCCTCATTCGACCGTGCCTCATTCGACAGTGCCTGATTCGACCGTGCCTGATTCGACCGTGGGTGATCGCGGCCAATGGCCGGCGAACCATTAGCCTCGACGGGTGAGCTTTCGCACGCTG
>JAHECQ010000531.1 GCA_024641625.1 Acidimicrobiales bacterium
TCATCGCCCCCTCCGGCCAGATCGTTGCCCAGGCGGTCACCACGGCCGACGAACTCATCTGGGTCCGGTGCGACCTGGACTGGTGTGCCAAGTACAAGGAGACCCTGTTCGACTTCGACCGGTATCGCCGGCCTGAGATGTATCGACGAATCACCGATCAGAAAGGCGTGGTGCTGCCCGAATGACCCAAGACCCGAGCACGCCTCCATCAGCAACAGCCTTCCCGTCGACAACAGCCTTCATCCTCAACGGCTCGCCGGTCGAGGTTCGATCCGACCACGATCATCTGCTCACTGCCCTGCGCGACGAGCTGCACGTCACCTCGCCCAAGGACGGGTGCTCACCGAGCGGTCAGTGCGGCTGCTGCACCGTCATCGTCGATGGCAAGGCACGCGTCGCCTGCCAGACGCCGCTCGACAAGGTTGTCGGCAAGCCGGTGCTCACCCTCGAAGGTGTCGACGCCGACGAACGTCGGCGTTACGCCGACGCGTTCGCAGCAACCGGCGCCCTCCAATGTGGATTCTGCACCCCGGGCGTGGTGATGCGGGTCAAGTCGATGCTCGACAAGAAGGGGGCCGACCTCACCCGCGACGACGCAGCCCGACTGCTGGGCGCCAACCTCTGCCGCTGCACCGGCTACATCAAGATCCTCGACGCCGTCGAGAGCCTGGCCCGCAACGAGACTCCGGTGGTGCTGCATCCAACGGGAGTCGGGTCCCGGGGCATCAAGTACGAAGCAGCCTCGTTGGCCCTGGGCGACCGGCCGTTCATCGACGACCTTGCGCCCGAGGGCTTGCTCCACGGCGCCTTCCACCTCACGGCCCACGCCCGCGCCGACATCATCGCCATCGACACGACGGCGGCAGCCGCGGAACCGGGGGTGGTCGCGGTCTTCACCGCGGCCGACGTGCCGGGCGAACTCAGGTCCGGCCTCATCCACAAGGACTGGCCGCTGTTCATTCCGGTCGGCGGCCGCACGAGCTACCTCGGCGACCCACTGGCCATCGTTGTCGCCGATACACGCGCCACGGCACGACGGGCCGCCGAGCTCGTCGAGGTCACCTACGAGATCCTCACTCCGATCACGAGCCCGATCGAGGCGATGTCGAGCGACGAGGACGCGGTCTGGGGCCTGGACGGCAACATCCTGTCGACCAGCAGCTACCAGCGAGGCGATGTCGGCCAGGCCCTGGCCGAGTCGGTCCACCTCGTCAGCGAGACCTTCCAGACCCAACGGATCGATCACGCGTTCCTCGAACCGGAGTCGACGCTGGCGGTTCCGGTCCCCGCCGGCATCCCGCTCCCCCTCACGGGAGCCAACAGCGGCACCGAGCCGACCGACTTCGACCGCCTGCTCGTCTTTTCCGGCGGCCAGGGGATCTGGGACGACCGCAACGACATCGCCCGCATGCTCGATGTCCCCACCGAGACGATCGTCACCGAACTGGTGAGCAACGGTGGCGCCTTCGGCGGCAAGGAGGACTTGTCGAACCAGGCCCAGACTGCACTGGCCGCCTGGCTGCTCCAAGTTCCGGTGCGGACCACGTTCTCCCGCGAGGAGTCGTTCCTCGTGCACACCAAACGGCATCCGATTCGCATGACCTACGAGGCCGGGTGCAACGCCGAAGGTCGGCTGACCGCCCTGAGGGTACGCATGATCGGCGATTCCGGCCCGTACGCCTCGGTCGGCATGAAGGTGCTCGAACGGGCGGCCGGGCATGCGTCCGGTCCGTACATCGTTCCCGCCATCGACGTCGAAGCCGTGGCCGTTCGCACCAACAACTCGGTCTGCGGCGCCTTCCGCGGTTTCGGCGCCAACCAAGCCCAGTTCGCCATGGAGGGCGTGCTCGATCGGCTGGCCGACGCCACCGGTATCAGCGGCTGGGAGATCAGGAACCGCAACGTGGTCACTCCCGGCGCGGTGTGGGGTCCGGGGCAGATCATGGACGACGGGTGCCTCGGTGCTCGGGCCTGCCTCGAGGCCATCAAGCCGGCCTACGACGCGGCCCGAGCCCAAGGCCGAGCGGTCGGCCTCGGGCTCGGACTGAAGAACTCGGGGCTGGGCAACGGATTCAACGAAGTCGCCAGGGCCGTCGTCCACTTCCGCACCGATGGCATGGTGGAGGTGCGTCACTGCTGGACCGAGATGGGCCAGGGCGTCCACACCGTCGCCCAGCAGGTTGCGGTCGAGGAGCTCGGCGTCAGCGCCGAGCAGGTGCGCGTGATCGTCGACTCGACCAGGGAGCTCGGCGCCGGGCAGACCACCGGCAGCCGAGGAACGCTGATGGGGGCAGGTTCGGTGGCCCACGCCTGCCGGAAGGCATTGGCCGACGGCTGTCGGGTCGGGGTGGACTACGAGGGCGAGTATCGCGTCGACTGGACCAACTCGCTCAGCGAGGGGTTGACGAATCCGATCATCCACTCGACCTTCGGCTACGCGGCACAGGTGGTCGTCCTCGGTCGCGAGTCGGGGGTCGTCGAGCACGTCGTGGCGGCTCACGATGTCGGTCGTGCGGTCAACCCATTGCTGTGTGAGGGACAAATCGAGGGCGCGGTCCACATGGGTCTGGGCTACGCGCTCTCCGAAGGCTTCCCTTGCGACCCCGACGGTCGGCCCCTCAACACCACGTTGCGCGACCTCGACATCATTCGCCCCAAGGACATGCCAACCGTCGAAGTCATCCTGGTCGAGTCACCCCAGCCCGACGCCCCCTACGGCATCAAGGGCGTTGGTGAGATCGGTCTGGTACCCACTGCAGGGGCCACAGCCGAAGCGCTCAGACAGCGAGACGGCGTGTGGCGCAGTGAACTCCCACTGGTCAACGCCTCGAATCGAGAGCGGTCCGGAGCCTGGTCCTGACTCCCATGACCAAGGATCCGAGCGGTCTGTGACGCCACATTTCCGGCAGATGACAGATTGTGCGCGAGGTTGCGCTCACGTGCGCGTCGCTTCGTTCGGCGTCTATCCTGGCCCGGACCGGACGAACCCTTCTTTCCGGATCG
>JAHECQ010000532.1:0-1399 GCA_024641625.1 Acidimicrobiales bacterium
GACTCATGCAGATCGCCGGCGGGCTGCTGTCCAAGGTCTACCTGGGTCGCTGGGTCATCGGCTCGGTCCAGGAACTCACCGACCTGACGGTTTCCTGGCTCGGCGCCGCGATTGCCGGCACCGCCGTCGGCCTCTCGGTCCAGCCGGAGCTGATGAGTGCTTCGGCCTTCGTCGGTGCGAACATGCTTTCGTTGTTCTTCATGGTGGCGCCTCGCCTCATCTGGCGTCGCCGTCTCGACAACTTCCTCGCCCCGCAGTCGCCCACCGCTCGACGGGTCATCGTGTTCGGCGCCGGTGAGGGCGGCGAGCAGATCGTCCGTTCGATGATCCGTGATGCGGCGTGCGGCTATGCACCGGTGGCCCTGCTCGATGACAACCCGACGAAGCGCCACCGCTCGCTGTACGGGGTCGAGGTCGAGGGCACCCGACACGATCTGTCGGCCGTTGCCTCTCGAACCGGTGCCGACCTGCTGCTGGTGGCCATTCCCTCCGCCGGATCACGCCTCATCGGTGAGATGTACGACCTGGGTCGCCAGGCCGGCCTCGAGGTCCGGGTGCTTCCCCCGGCCTCGGACTTGATGGGTCTCTTCGTCGGCGTCGGCGACATTCGTCCCCTGAGCGAACAGGATCTGCTCGGTCGCGACGAGGTGCAGATCGACATCGATCGGGTCGCCGACTACATCACCGGTCGTCGGGTCTTGGTCACCGGTGCCGGGGGGTCGATCGGCTCGGAGCTCTGCCGTCAGCTGCACAACTTCGCCCCGTCGGAACTCATCATGCTCGACCGCGACGAGAACGCCCTGCACTCGTTGCAGCTGTCGATCGAGGGTCGGGCGCTGCTCGACAACGACAATCTGGTGGTCGCCGACGTCCGCGACCGTGTCCGCATCGAAGAGATCATGATGAAGCGTCAGCCCGAGGTCGTCTTCCATGCGGCTGCGCTCAAGCACGTCACGCTGCTCGAGCAGAATCCGGACGAGGGGCTCAAGACCAACGCGCTCGGCACCTACAATGTCCTGCGGGCAGCCCATCTGGCCGAGGTGTCCACCTTCGTCAACGTGAGCACCGACAAGGCGGCCGACCCCTGCAACACTCTGGGGTACACCAAGCAACTGGCCGAGCGGTTCACGGCTGCCTTCGCCGAGCGTGAGGGCGACGGCAAGTTCGTCTCGGTCCGCTTCGGCAACGTGTTGGGATCTCGTGGTTCGGTGTTGCCGACCTTCCGGGCCCAGATCGAGAACGGTGGACCGGTAACGGTCACCGATCCCGAGGTGACCCGATACTTCATGACCATCCCCGAGGCCACTCGTCTGGTCATGGAGGCCGGCGCCATCGGCGAGACCGGCGAGATCATGATCCTCGACATGGGTGAGCCGGTGCGTATCGTCGACATGGCCGA
>JAHECQ010000532.1:1409-3003 GCA_024641625.1 Acidimicrobiales bacterium
CGTCCCGGCGAGAAGCTGCACGAAATCCTCCTCGGCGGCAACGAGATCGCCGTCCGACGAGATCATGAGCGGATCATGCACACCAGCGGCGATCCGCTCGACGCCGAGCAGATCGACATGGTCGAGTCGCTCGACTACGGAGACCTCTCCAACGCTTCCGGCCTGGGCGCGTTGCAGCACCTGCGAGACATCGACTGACGGATGGTTGTGCGATCACTCCCACCGACTCCGTCTTCCAGCCCGAAGTCGTCCAGCACTACGAAGGCGAAACCATGAACAGTTCAGCCTCCTCGTCGGGTCGAATACTCCTGTCCTTCCCGGACGTTTCGGAGCTCGAGCGCGAGGCACTGATACGGGCATTCGACTCCGGCTGGATCGCCCCGTTGGGGCCCGAGCTCAATGGCTTCGAGGACGAGCTTCGTAACTATGTGGGCGCCCAGGCGTGCGCCGGCCTGTCATCGGGGACTGCTGCCCTGCAGCTGGCCCTGCAGTTGGTCGGCGTGAAGCGGGGTGATGAGGTCGTCGTGCAGTCGGCCACCTTCGCAGCCTCCGCCTTTGCTGCGGTGCACGCCGGAGCAACGCCGGTGTTCTGCGATTCGGCCACCGACACCTGGTGTCTGGATCCGGTGGCGCTGCGCTCGTTCTTCGAGGCTCGGGCCGCCGTCGATCGCTTGCCGGCTGCGGTCATGCCGGTCGACCTCTACGGTTTCATGCCCGACTATGGCGCGCTGGTCGAGGTGTGCGCCGAGTTCGGCGTGCCCATCGTCGAGGACGCGGCCGAGGCGTTGGGGTCGGTCTGCGAGGACGGTCGCCACGCAGGGACCTTCGGCGAGCTGGGTGTCTACAGCTTCAACGGCAACAAGATCATGACCACCAGTGGCGGCGGTGCCCTGGTCGGTGATGCCGAGCGGGTGGGCAAGGCCCGTTGGCTGGCCTCCCAGGCCCGTGAGAACGAGCTGTGGTACGAGCATCGTGAGATCGGGTTCAACTTTCGCATGTCGAACCTCCTGGCTGCCATCGGTCGAGCGCAGCTGTCGGGTCTCGAGGACAAGGTCAAGCGTCGCTCGGAGATCAACGCCGTCTACCGGGAGCGTTTGGCCCACCTCGAGTGGGCCCCGTCCGGGGTGACCGAACGTCCGAACAACTGGTTGAGCGTGGCGCTGCTGCCGCTGCCCCCCGACGGTGGTGAGGCGACGGGTTCGACCAAGTACGACCCGATGGCGTTGTGCGGTGCGCTGAGTGCCCGCAACATCGAGGCTCGCCCCTTCTGGAAGCCGATGCATCAGCAACCGGTCTTCGCCGACAGCGAGATGATCGGTGGCGGCGTGTCCGACGACCTGTTCCGCCGAGGCATCTGCCTGCCGTCGGGCTCGGCCATGACCGAGTCGCAACACGAGCAGGTGATCGAGTCGCTCGTCGAGTTCACGGCCTGATTCCGGGTTCGCCTCTGTCCTTGCCGACACCCGCTCTCGTTTGCTGCGAACACCCAATGCTGTTTGGTCGAGGGCGGGCGCGCTCGGCCGACACCTCATTTGCCGATCCTCGCGCCCGGGCTGCGTCAACACCGAGGCCAGGATGTGGGCGTTGCCGTCGC
>JAHECQ010000533.1 GCA_024641625.1 Acidimicrobiales bacterium
ACCGTCGAAGTCGCCCACGAAGCCCTCATCCGCCAATGGCCCCGACTGCGTGAATGGCTCGACGAAGACCGTGACGGCCTCCGCATCATGCGTCACCTCCACACCGCAGCCCACGACTGGGACGCAACCGGCCGACCCGACACCGAGCTCTACCGAGGCGGCCGCCTCGAAACAGCCGAAGACTGGGCATTCGAACACGGCCATGAGCTGACCGAACTCGAGACAAGCTTCCTGCAGGCGTCCACCGACCAGCGAGCCGCCCGGCAGCAGGCCGATCGCCGCGCCAACCGACGGCTCCGGCGGCTGTTGGCCGCAGTCGGCGTCGTCGCGGTCTTGGCCTTGATCTCCGGCGTTGTTGCTTTCCAGCAAAGCGCTGACGCCCGGGGCCAACGTGCGGTCGCAGAGGAGAACGCGGCGGAAGCCGAGACAAGCGCCTCCGACGCGGAGTCCGCACGTTTCAGTGAGCAGCTCGGCCGGATGTCAGCCGATGCATCCGCCCTCGTCGACGACAATCGGGTCGTTGCGCTGCTGCTGGCGGCTGAGGCGTACCGCATCGACGAGAATCCGACGACCCTCGGCGCGTTGCAGAGCGTTCTCGCGAACACTGGCCCGTTCCTGGGACTGATCGGGTCCGGGACCCCTACCAGCGGTGTGTGGTGGCTCGATGACGACCGCCTGCTAGGTGCAGGCCCCAGTGGTGTGAGCGTCTATGACCGACGCACCGGTGAGGCAACCACGATCACCGATGACCCGGTGGCACATCGTCGACTGCAGCGACTCGACTCCCAGCGCAACGAATTCCCGTTGGTATCGGTGGCGTCGAGCGCCTCGATCCTCGCCTACGTGCCCGAGAGCATGCCCGACACCGTCAAGATCGTCTCCCTGGTCGACGACGGTCCGGAGATGACGCTCGACCACCCCAGCCAGATCGACGCGATCGTGGTCGATGCCGGCGGTGATCGGGTCGCCACCCTCGACTTCGACGGAGTCGCCCGGATCTTCGACGCCGGGTCGGGGGAGTCCATCGTCGAGGTGTTGGCTCATCCGGAGAAGACCCCCGATGATCAAACGGTCGAGCCGGACGTGGTCAAGCCGGATCCCGGCTTCATCTGGCTGCTCACCGACTATCCCGGTTACGTGCGCTTTCTTCCCTCCGGCGAACTGATGACAACGCGGTTGGTCGACACGCGGATATTCGACTCGGAGTCGGGTGAACTACTCATCGATTCGGGCTTTGCCATGCCTGCGCTCGGTAACGACCTTCGTGCTCGGTGGGCCTCGGGGATGTCCACCGAATTCGCAGACGAGTCCGTCCTGTGGAACTTTGAGTCCTCGATCGCGGCGCACAATCTCCTCACCGGGGAGCGGTTGGGTGGCAAGAAGGTGCCGGGCACAGGGCTCGTGGCGGGAACGCCGAAGGTCGTCGCCACGGCACCGGGCTCCGATGCTGCCACTGCCTGGGTGCTCATCAACGACGGCAGAGTGCTCCGGGTGGACGTGTCGACCGGTGATGTCTTCGAAACGGTCCAGACGCGACTCAACGAGGCCAGTGCGCTTTCAGTCAGCCCAGATGGACGAGTGCTGGCGGTGAGCGGACTGGAGGGCATCGCCCTCCTGTCGGCCGACGGCAATCAGTTGCTGGCAGTGGCTGGGGTACGAGGTCTCGCCGAGGACCCGACTCTCAGCGCCGACGGACGCAGAGTTGCGGGAAGCAACGGAGACCTGAACTTCCCGATGCCCTACTTCGAGGTACGAACGGACCGACTCGAGCAGATCGAAGTCGACTTCTTGGAGCCGTTTGACCAGCCCTTCTTCGCCTACGACTCAGCGCGACCGATGCTGATTCGATACGCACGCGGGTCCAAAGTCAGCCTTCAGGATCAAGCCACGCTCGAGCCGCTCACTCAACTCGACAACTCGCGCAACTGGTCCATGGGTGCGACGTCGCTGAACGACGCCTATTTCCTCATCGGCGACAGCTGGCCCGAGCGACACGAACTGACGCTCTACGAGACCAACGAAGGACAACCCGTGGCGTCCTATCCGATCGACGAACGCGTGGCGTTCACCGGCAGCATCCATCCCGACGGCGACCGGGCGATCGTGGCCTTCCTCGACGGACCTCCGGTCATGTTGAGCATTCCCAACTTGGAATTGATGAACCCGCCGAGCGACCTCGGTGACATCGCTGGCGCCAGATGGAGCAACGACGGTCGGTACTTGTTCACCATCGACCGGAGTCGGCGGGTCACGCTGCGCGACCCCGACACGTTCGAGCCACTGCGCCCGCTCGAAGGAAGTCGGCTCACCGACCACCTGACGAACCTCACCGTTTACTCAATTGGTGATGGCGAGATGATCCTGTCCGCGGTCAACGCAGCACCCCAGCTCTGGGACGCGGCGACCGGCCAGGCGATCGGCGGCCCGTTCCCCACCGACAACGGTCTCGGGTTCGATGGTCACGACAATCTCGACAAGGTCGTCACCGGGGTAGGCGACCACTTCCTGGTCTGGAACCTCGATACCTCGACCTGGCGAGACATCGCCTGCCAAGCAGCCGGCCGAAACCTCTCCCTCGAGGAGTGGAGGCGCTGGGGACCCCAAGGCGAGGACTACCGAGCCACGTGCGATCAATGGCCTCCGCCCAGTTGAGCTTGGCCGTTGCTCGGACTCGCCGGAATATCGACGACACGCCCAGTTCCGGGACCACCAAACCCTCCACCGAGTCCGTCAAGTCGAGCTACAACGACTCGATCAGGCTCACCACCCAGCGTCGAAACCCCTGAGCTGTAGGTGCCGTTGACGGAGGGGCGATTCTGGGCGAGTTGCAGGAGTCATAACCGTTGCTATGGACCGGAGTTCACGATGAGGCTAGAGCCCAACATCGGGGAGCGCGAGTCGGGGCCGATCTTCCTTTCCGATCGGACCGCCCGGCCGGCCTGACACGCGTCGCTGCCATATCGCTCCGGATGCCGGTTCGAGAGTGAGTCGAGATGGTCCG
>JAHECQ010000098.1 GCA_024641625.1 Acidimicrobiales bacterium
AGTACGTGACCGGGCGATCGATGTCCCATGAGTCGCTGCGTCACTCGTTCCGCCTCGACGATGTGCTGGGGCTGATCCGCAAGGTCTACGACGACCGCGTCGTGTTCCATCGAGGCGACGATCAACTCGTGCCGGGCGTCAGCCTGCACCTCATCGGCGGGCACACGCCCGGTCAACAATCGCTGCGTGTCAACACCCGACGGGGACAGGTGGTCGTGGCATCGGATGCTGCCCACTACTACGAGAGTTTCCTCGAAGAGCAAGCATTCCTCACTCACGAATCGATGACCGACCTGCTCGAGGGCCATCGGATGCTGCGGCGTCTCGCAGACTCCGACGATCATGTGATCCCCGGTCATGACCCCCTGGTCATACAGCGCTACCCCGCCCCCGATCCCAGCTTGGCCGGCGTGGTTGCCTGCCTCCATCTCGACCCAGTGCCCTCAGAGGAGTCCGATCGATGACCGACACACCCACACCGGCTCGTCGACTCGTCGAGGCCTTCGGCGACTGCCCGACCATGGCCGCGATGTACACCGAGGACGTCACCTGGCGCCTCAACCATTCGCTCGCACCCAACATCGCCGGCCCGCACGTTGGTCGCGCCGCGGTCTGCGGCTTCAACGAAGCGGTCTTCAACAAGTTCTACGAAGCCGGCTCGGTCACGATCGACCTCCTCGACGAGATCGGCGACGAGGCATCCAGCGTGGTCCGGTTCGTGTTCCGCGCCATGAGCAGTCGCGGGAACCCCTACAACGTCGAGTACGTGCTGTTCGCCAAGACCACCAACGGGCTCATCCACGAGGTCATCGAGTTGCTCGACACCCACGCCTCGAACGAACAGCACCAGGGCAATCCGGTAGGCGTCCCGCCATCGGCCTGAGGTAGGTTCGGCAGGTGAACCCACCGCTCGAATCGACCCCCACCATCGGCTTCATCGGCCTCGGCACCATGGGCAAGAGCATGGCCGCCAACCTCATCTCGGCTGGTCACCGACTCGTGGTCAATGACCTCGACCCTGGCGCGGCCGAGCCTCATCTCGCTCGGGGGGCCGTCTGGGCCGCTTCGCCGGCCGAGGTGGCGGCGGCCAGCGACGTCGTGTTCACCTCCCTGCCAGGCCCCAAGCAGGTCCAGGCGGTCGCCCTCGACACCGGGGGGCTCATCGATGGCGCTCGACCGGGGCTCGCGTTCCTCGACCTCTCCACCAACTCACCGACGACCATGCGTCACATCCACCAGGTGCTCTCACCCCTGGGGGTCGAGGTGTTCGATGCCCCGGTGAGCGGTGGACCCGACGGTGCACGCGACGGCCGCCTCGCCATCTGGGTCGGCGGCAGCCAGGAAGGCTTCGAGCGCTGGTTGCCCATACTCGGTTCGTTCAGTGACGCCCCGCATCGAGTGGGTGACATCGGCGCCGGGTCGGTAGCCAAGCTCGTGCACAACCTGAGCGGCTACATCATCCAGACCGCACTGGCGGAGACCTTCACCATGGGCGTCAAGGCCGGCGTCGACCCCGCCGGCCTGTGGGAGGCGGTCCGCATGGGTGCCAACGGTCGGCGCCGCACCTTCGACGGGCTGTCGCGCAACCTCCTACCCGGTCGCTTCGACCCACCGGATTTCGCTCTCGCCCTGGCCCACAAGGACGTCTCGTTGGCCTGCGAACTGGGACGCGAGGTTGGCGTGCCCATGCGTCTGTCGCACCTCACGCTCGAGGAGATGACCGAGGCACTCAGTCGCGGCTGGGCGAGCCGCGACTCACGATCGGCGATGCTGCTGCAGGAAGACCGGGCAGGGGTCGAGGTTCGAGCCTCCAGTGAGGACATCGCTCGCATCCTCGGCCAGTGAAGGCCGGCAACCGATGACGGGAGAGGGCGCAACGCCGGAGACGAACGAGATGCTCACCGGGGATGCCTACCTCGAGAGCCTGCAGGACGGCCGGGAGGTCTGGTACGACGGCGAGAAGGTCACCGACGTCGTCAACCACCGAGCATTCCGCACCAGCGCGCGAGTCATCGCTTCCCTCTACGACGCGCTGCACGACCCGGCAACCGCCGACACCCTGACCATGGTCGACCGATTCGGTCACCGTACCCACCGGTTCTTCGCGCCGTCCTACACCCCGGACGAACTCCGAGGGGCCCGTGATGCCATCGCCGTCTGGCAACGCATGACGTTCGGATGGATGGGACGCACTCCCGACTACAAGGCCGCCTTCATGGCCCAACTGGCCGAGGGTCACAGCTACTATGGCGACTACGGCGCGAATGCGCTCGACTGGTATCGTCGCTGCGCCAGCCGGGTCCTGTACCTGAACCATGTCCTCATCGACCCGCCGGTCGACCGGAACCGTCCCCGCAGCGAGGTCGACGACGTCTTCGTCTCGGTCGTGAGCGAGAACGATCGCGGCATCCACGTGACCGGTGCGAAGATGGTCGCCACCGGCTCGGCGCTCACCCATGGCACGTTCGTGGCCGTCAACAGCGGCGTCGCCGCCCGCATGGAACCCGGGCGCGACGACCACATGGCCCTGGTGTTCATGGTCGACATGAGCACCCCCGGGCTCAAGCTGATCTGCCGTCCATCGTATGAAGCAGCGGCCCGACACCCCTTCGAGGCACCGTTGGCCAGCCGATTCGACGAGAACGACGCTGTGGTCGTGTTCGAGAACGCCTTCGTCCCCTGGGAGAACGTCTTCGTCTACCGCGACGTACCCCGGGCCAAGGGGTTCTACGCCGAGTCCGGTTTCTTCAACCGCTACAACCTCCAGTCGGCCACTCGGCTCTCGGTCAAGCTCGAGTTCGCCGCCGGTTTGCTGATGAAGTGCGCCGCCGCATCGGGTACCGACGACTTCCGTGCGGTGCAGACCGCCGTCGGCGAGATCATCGCCATGCGCGAGGTCCTGTGGTCGATGACCATCGCCATGGTGTCCGAACCAGAACCGGGAATCGGCGGCACCGTGGTTCCTCGCCTGCAGACGGCGGCGGCCAGCCGCCTCTATGCCACCAACGCCTGGGACCGCGTCCGAGCCTTGTTCGAGACCTATCTCGCCGGCGCCCCCATCTACACGGTGTCCTCCCCGGCCGATCTCCTGAATCCCGACTTGCGGCCCATCCTCGACCGGTACTTCCGAGGCACCGGGCTCGACGCCCACGATCGCATCAAGCTGCTCAAGCTCTGCTGGGACGCGCTCTACAGCGAGTTCGCCGGACGCCACGCCCTCTACGAGCGGAACTACGCCGGCAACCAGGAGCAACAGCGTCTCGACCCGCTCAACTGGGCCCGGGCCCGAGGCGATACCGATCGTTTCCAGGCGCTGATCGACGAGTGCCTTGCCGGCTACGACCTCGAAGGCTGGCTCCCGGCCGCCAACCTCCGAGATTCCTAGGGTCCTCTCACCCGCCCGGACCGACGCAGCCCGGCCGATGGCCACATCGGCCACGGCCGGTGCTCAATTGGCCGGCAACCGCACCGACTGGAGCAGGGTGAGCGATCTCGATCAGGCAGCCAACTTCCCTCTTGCAGCGCGTCGAGACTCGACCGATCCGCTCACCGGCATCCGCAACCGGCGCGGCTTTCTCGACGCGGCCGCGCCGTTGGTCGACCGATGTCACCGCTCCGCTCAGTCGATTGCTCTCGTTCAGCTCCAGATCGTCGGCTTCGAGGACGTCGTCCGAGACCAGGGCCTCAGCCGGTCCGAGGCCCTGTTGCGGGCGACGGCAGGGCTCCTCGGCCTCCTGAGCCGTCGAGGCGATCTCGCGGCGCGAACAGGCCTGGCCGAGTTCTCGATCCTGCTTCCCGGGGCCTCGCTCGAGCAGGCACACGACATCGCCGACCGGATGGTCGAAGGCGCTCGGGTGCTGAGCGACTCGGCTCGCAGCGGCGCGATGGCCGTACGACCACTGCAGTTCACCTGGTCGGCCCGCCTGGTCGAAGCCTCGATCGCCGATCTCTGACGTACGTCAGCCGCTGCACGCCCAGGATGGCTCGAGGCGGTCGATCGACGAGTGCCCGGATCGCACGCTCGGCGGGAGCGCGTTCGAACAGGGAGGGCTCGTCGGTCACAGCAGCGGAGTACCGGGGGACATTCCCAGACTGACCCGCCCGAACATCTCCGCGCTGCTGTCGAAATCGGCGATGGCATGGTGACTTGCGGTCATGACGTCGCGAGCTCGCTTCTGGATACTGCTGTCGTCGTAGATCGAGTGCGCTCCCGCTGCGGCGAACGTTCGGTCGACCGCCCGACGACACAGTTCGACGGCGTAGGCGGCACGCCACTTGTTCTGGGCTCGTTCCTCGAGCGTCAGTTGCACGCCGGTACGGGCCACCTCGTCACAGCGATCGGCCGCGGCCAAGACCACCAGCCGGGCCGCATCGAGCTCGGCAAGCGACTCAGCCACTCGCATCTGGGTGCCCGGCCGATCGGCCCGCTTGGTCCCCAGGTAGATCTCCCGTTGGGCGCTGGTGCGCTCGATGAAGAGCGACAGCCCGCCATCGGCAATCCCTACGACTGCGGCCGCCAGCTGGATGCTGAGGCAGGTGGTGACCGGAAGACGATTGAAATGGGTCGGATGCCGGTCGCCGTGGGGGCTATCGCCGTCGAACAGGATCTTCGTGGGCATGACTCGATGCTCCGGCACGAACACGCCGTCGCAGACCAGATCCTTCGAGCCGGTGCCGTGCAGCCCGAGCGTGAACCAGGTGTCGTCGACCACGAGATCATTCTTGGGGACCATCGAGTGGACGGCGCGCTCGGGTGCATCCGTGCTCGCGCCCAGCAGCAACCACTCGCCATGATCGACTCCGCTGGCGAACTGCCAGCGACCGTTGAGCTCCCAGCCCCCGTCGACCTTGGTCGCTCGCCCCTGCGAGGCAAGCGTCCCCGGGATACGGGTGTCAGGGCCACCGGCGAAGACCTCGTCCTGGCAGTCAGGATCGAAGTTGGCAGCGACCCACGCGTGGGCATTGATGACCATCTGCACCCACCCCGCCGCCGAGTCGGCAGCGGAGGTGACGAACAGGGTCTCGGCCTGGGCTCGTAGGCCCGCTTCCCAGCCACCGAAGGTCCGCGGGGTCAGGATGCGCCACAGACCGGCTTGGGTCATCGCCTCCACCGACCGAGAACTGAGGCTTCGTGCCTGGTCCGACGTTGTTTCCTCGGCGGCAAGGCGATCGCTGATCGACCGGGCGGCATCGACCAAGGCGGCCGTCGAGGGAGTGGAGCCGGCTGGGACGTCGGTGAGAAGGCTCATGGCGCCATGGATAGCCGGTTCGCTCCGCTTCCGCCACCGGCACATACCGCTGAACGGCAGTTGCCCCACAGCGGGTATCCGCGTGAACGCCCGCGGTCCTCAGAAGGATCGATGTCCTCAGAAGTGATCGATGGCGGCGACGTTCAGCGATGACGTGCGCTCGGCCAGCTGGGCGACAAGCTGCTCGACGAACAAGCGGTTCTCTTCGGCGACCTTGGTGATGACCACCGCCAACCGCGCCTGCTTCGGAGCTGCGCCCAGCGCGCCCCGCTCGTGCAGCAACACTACGGCAGCCGCCTCGGGACTCAGCCTCACGTACGGCGAGCAACCTGCGAGCGCGGCGACTCGAAGCGGTCGGTGGCACTGGTCGGCGATCACTCGCCCAAGAGCATCGGCCCCGATGACCGAGACGACCAGCGTGGCCGTCGACGGAATGACCGGCTCGAAGGGTCGGGGTGCCTTGAACGGTCGCCGACGTGCGCCATCGGCCTCGACGACCACATGATCGACCCGGCCGAACCAACGATCGCAGGCCGCCGGGTCGACGCCAATCGCCTTGTGGCCATCCAGCCGACCGAAGACCAGCGGCGGGTCCCCGGCGACCACCTCATCGATCTCGGCATCGGTCGGAGCAATGAGCACCGGTCGACCCCTCGCCTGGTCAGCTCCCATCTTGGTCGTGGTGGTGAGGACGGTCCGCCCGACCAGCTGGGTTCCGAGGGCGTGCAAGAGGGTGGTCTTCCCGCCGCCACCGACCAACGCCACGTGCTCGTGGAATCCACAGCCGAGGACGGCAGCCAGTTGACTCAGCGGGATCGACGTGGTCATGGACGGTTGGACCACCACCACAGCGCCGCCTCCAGGACGCCTCCACCGACGGCCAATGCCTTGTCCGAGATCTCGTCGCAGGCGACGTCGATCCGTGGATCGATGTCGCCGATCTTCAGCCCCTCGGAGACAGGGTGACCATCGAGGATCAGCCCTCGAACCATGCCGGCGAACGGGGCGATGACCAGCTGGTCGGCGACACTCCCGATGGCTTCTCCGGCGGTCACCTGATCGCCGATCGCGACCCGCCAGTGCACCGGGCCGGCCACGTCGGCCCGCAACACCCGTTCGGCACCCCGTCCACCGGTGACACCAGGGATGCCCGTGTTGGGTGCGGCGCTGCCTTCGTGGATCACCCGACCGAGGCGGGGGCCCCGTTGTGTCTCGATCACGGCATGGCAGTCGTCCGGGGCGACGAACCCGGGGCCCAGGCCGATCACGAACGGTGCGTCCGCAGGCGTCGTGTCGATGTTGCGTTTGGCCAGGCGCGCATCGACCACCACCGAGGCGTCGATTGCAGGCAACCCGGGCGAGACAAGAACAGGGACCGCGCCCGTCGCAGCCACTTCAAGGGCTTCGGCGACGGTCTCGCAACGACGTCCGATCATGCCCTCCACCACTGCCTCGCCCTCGGTGACAGCCGACGACAGCGACACCGAGCGCCGCACGGTGAGCGGCCGCCGAAGCTCGGTGACCACAACGATGAAGCCGGCGCGGTGCAGCCGCCAGGCGACGCCGGTCGCCAGATCCCCTCCGCCCCGGAGCAGGCAGATGCAGTCGGCCAGGCGAGAAGACGACACGCGGGCGGTCACGGCAACTCGGCGATGATCTGGGCCAGCACCGAGATGGCGATCTCCTTGGGGCTCTCGGCGCCGATCTCGATGCCGACGGGCGTACGGATTCGCTCGAGTTGCGCGTCGGTGACGCCGCCTTGGCGGAGAAGCTCGATGGTGGTCTGCCAACGACGGCTGCTTCCCATCACCCCGATCAGCGGGGCATCGGTGGCGAGCAGCGTGGGGAGCAGGCTGACGTCGAGCCCCACGTTCCGCGTCAGCAGCACGATCGCGGTGCGACTGTCGACCAGGTCAGCGGCTTCCTCGATCGATCCGCCGAGAAGACGCTCGGCGCCGGTCAAGGATTCGAGCTGTTCACGCCGATCGTCCCAGACAAGGCACGGCAGCTCGAGCCAGCGGCCGAGTTCGACCACCGCCTGGCCGACATGACCCGCGCCGACGACGAGCAATTGTTTGGGTGGCATGTAGGGCTCCAGGAACAGATGGACCTCGCCGCCGCACACACCGGGATCGCCGGTCGCCGGGTCGAGAAGGGTGTAGGAGAGGGTGCGGGGCCGGCCTGACGCCAGCGCGTCGACCGCCTCTCGCCGGACGCGCGCCTCCATCTCCCCGCCACCGATGGTGCCGATGGTCGAACCATCGGCAAAGACCGGCATCTTCGTACCCGGTCGACGCGGCACCGACCGATCGGTCGCCGTGATGGTGGCCAGGACGACACGCCGACGGGCGGCGACAGCGTCGGCGAGGACCTGGACGATCATGCCGTCCTCCACAATCGCTGGGCCTGTTCGTGAGTCCTGGCCCGCATCCGGTCGAGGTCAGCGTCGAGGACTTCGCCCTGTCGCACCCTCCACCTTCCGGCCACCATGACGTCGGTGACGTGCGTGTGGTTGCGCCAGAGCACGAGCTGGTCGAGCAGATTGTGTGCAGTCAGCGGGGTCGGGAATCGGGCATCGATCAGCTGGAGGTCGGCCGACCAGCCCGGGTCGAGACGGCCGACCCGCTCGAGTCCGAGGGCGCGTGCTCCCCCGTGGGTGGCCATGTCGAGCACGGTCGCGGCGGGCATCGCGCCAGGATCGAGCAGGCGTGCCTTGTGGAGGAGAAACGCTCCGCGCATCACCTCGAAGAAGTCGTTGATGTAGCCGTCCGATCCGAGCCCGAGGGTGACGCCGGCCGAGAGCAACTCGGGAATGGGCGCGATACCGCCACCAACCTCGCAGTTCGCCAGCGGCATGTGGGTGACCCGCACTTGGCGCTCGGCGATGATCTGTCGTTCCCGTTCGCTCACCTGCACGCACTGGCTCGCCAGGAACCCCGGCCCGGCCACGCCGAGCCGGTCGTAGAACTCCATCGTGCGCATGCCGAGATGCTCCTCGCACCAACGGCCCTCGTGGACCCCCTCGTTGCAGTGGGCGTGGGTGAGCACACCGAGGTCGGCGGCCAGCTCGAACACCTCGCGGATGTAGTCGGCCGAGCACGTGAACGTGGTGTGGAAGCACATGAGACCCGACACCAATGGACTGGTTCGGCAAGCCTCGATGAGTTTCACGTTCTCGTCGAGGCCCCGTCGGGCAATGGCGGCACCCGCCCGCTCGGTGGCCTCGAAGCTGAGGAGGCCTCGCAGGCCCCGACGCTCCACCACCTCCTTCTCCACCAACAGGGCATCGGGCACCGCATTGGGTGCTTCGAGGATGTCGTAGAACGTGGTGATACCCGACCGCACCATCTCGGCACAGACCCAGTCGGTGGCCGCGCCGATCATCTCGTGGTCGAGCACATCTTCGACCTTTGGCCACCAGTAGTCGTCGAGAAAACTCCAGAATCCGTCGGGGGCGGTTGCCACCGGAATGCCGTGAGCCAACACGCCGTAGAGATGCACGTGTGCGTTGACGAAGCCCGGCATCAGGATGCGATCGGCCGCGACCAACACCTGGTCATCGGGGAAGGCGCCCCGAAGCTCATCGTGGGTGCCGACGGCATCGATGCGCTCACCCACCACCCGGACACCCCAGCCGCGATGCGCTTCGGTGACCGCCGAGCCGACCAGCCAGTCCGGCAGGATGAGCATCAGCCCTGCAGCGCCCGCCACACCCGCTCGGGGGTGAAGGGAAGGTCGTTGATCGCCACACCGGTACAGCCGAGAATGGCATTGCGGATCGCAGGAGCGACACCATCCTTGGGAATCTCGGCCACCGCCTTGGCCCCGAAGGGCCCCGAGTCCTCCATGGTCTGAACCAGATACACCTCGGTCTCGGGCACCTCATCGGCTCGGTAGATCTTGTACGGGCCGAGCGCGGCGTTGAGCATCCGTCCGTTCTCGTCCAAGGCGAACTCTTCGCAGTGTCCATAACCGAGGGCCTGGAGCATGCCGCCCTCGACCTGGCCCGATGCGGTGATGGGATTGATGGCCACCCCGCAGTCGACGGCCATCACCATCTTCACGATCGTGACCTGACCGGTGACCGTGTCGAGCTCGATCTCGACGAACTGTGCCGCAAACGGAGGTGGGCACTCGGGGGAGACGTAGGACGCGGTGCCCATGATCTGCTCCTGGTCGTGGAGATGCAGCGAGTCGAGCGCGATGTCCTCGAGCGAGACCGATTCGCCGTTCGGCGCCCAGGCCCGCTTCTCCCGCAGCTCGATCGAACAGGGCTCTTTGACGCCGAGCAGTCTGGCCGCTCGTTCCTTGATGCGATCGCGAACCTTCTCGGCCGCCAGCTTGGCGGCCGTACCGGAGATGTAGGTGGTCGATGAGGCGTAGGCCCCCGTATCGAACGGCGTCACGTCGGTGTCCGACGAGTACACCTTGATGTTATCCAGCGCCACCCCCAGCACCTCGGCGGCGATCTGACCGATGACCGTGTCGGCGCCGGTACCCAGATCGGTGGCACCGATCAACATATTGAACGAGCCGTCGTCGTTGATCTTGATGCTGCACCCTCCCATATCCAGGAAGGGAATGGCGGTGCCGTGCATGCAGAAGGCGAAGCCGATGCCGCGGCGAATGTGTGGACGATCCGCCGGGGCGACCCACGTCGGATCCTGGAGTCGATGCCAGCCGATGGCTCGCTTGCCCTGGGCGACGCACTCCTCGATTCCGTTCGACATGACCTTGGGATACTCGTCGAGCTCGCCCTCGACGGCCGAGGTCTCACCGAGATGTGGCGCGATGTTCAACTCGTCGCCCACCTTCACCCAGTTCTGTCGTTTGAACTCGATGGGATCGCGGCCCAACGCTCGAGCGATGTCCTCCATGTGCGCCTCGAGGGCGAACTCGGCCTGCGGTGCTCCGTAGCCTCGGTACGCGCCGGGCACCGGGATGTTGGTGTAGACCACGTCGCAGTCGAATTCCTTGTTCGGGCAGTTGTACGAAGTCAGTCCCCGGAGACCCGTCACCGTCTGGACCGTGTACGCGTGGGTTCCGTAGGGACCGGTGTTGCCGATCAGACGGAGCTTCTGGGCCACCAGATTGCCCTCGGCATCCACCCCGGTCTTGAAGGTCAGCGTCTGCGGATGCCGGGTGCGCGACGACATGAACTCCTCCTCGCGAGTGAGTTCGAGCTTGACGGGGCGCCGGGTCTTGATCGCCAGGTGCGACACGATGTCCTCGATCAGCATTTCCTGCTTGGCCCCGAAACCGCCGCCGATACGAGGCTTGATGACTCGCACGTCCTTGATCTCGCGACCGACCAAGGGCGCGAGCATGCGGCGCGCATGGAACGGCACCTGGGTGGCGGTGCGGACCACGAGGCGTTCGTCGGCGTCGAGCCACGCCACCGAGATGTGATTCTCGATCGGCACCTGCTGCACCTGATGGACACGGAAGGTCTGCTCGAAGACATGCGCCGACTGGGCGAAGCCCGTCTCGACGTCGCCACGCCTGGCTGCGATGTGATGCACGATGTTGCGCGACGCGTCATGGATGTGCTCGGTGTCGTCCTCGTCGTGGATCACCGGAGCACCTTCCAGCAACGCCTCTCGCTCGTCGAACACAGCGGGCAGGACCTCGTAGGTCACCTTGATACGTCGCAGCGCCTCTTCGGCGATTTCGGCGGTGTCCGCCGCGACCGCAGCGACGCGGTCGCCGACGTGACGGACCTTGTCGTCGAAACTCACCTGATCGTGGGGATGGGGGTTCGGATAACTCTGGCCGCCCGAGGCGTACTTGATGCGAGGCGTGTTCTTGTAGTGCATGACCGCATGCACCCCGGGCAGGGCGACCGCTTCGGAGTCGTCGATGTCGAGAATGCGGGCGTGAGCATGCGGACTGCGGAGCACCTTGGCCTCGAGTTGGCCTCGTTCGACGAAGTCATCGGTGAACGCCGGA
>JAHECQ010000534.1 GCA_024641625.1 Acidimicrobiales bacterium
GAGGTGAATCCGCGCTTCTCCGGAGGACTCGCTCTGTCGCTCCACGCCGGTGCCGACTTCGTCGGCGCCTATCTGAAGGTCATCCGAGGCGAAAAGGTGGCGCCGAACTCTCTCCATGGTCGCTCCGGGGTCGTGATGCTTCGACACCACGAGGAGATCTTCGAGTGAAGTTGCTGGTGCCATTGGGTACGCGACCGGAGTTCATCAAACTGGCCCCGGTGGTTGCAGCCCTCGAGGCCGGTGGTCACGAAGTCGAGACCGTGGTCACGGGCCAACACTTCGATCGGGAGCTGGCCGATGTCTTCCTCGACGAGTTCAAGTTGGTCCCCGACCATCGTTGGCAGCTGTCGGGCTCCGAAGCCGAGCGAACCGGCTCGCTGCTCAGCGCTGCGCTGGAGTTGCTGGGCGAAACCGCCGTCGATGCGGTGATGGTCCTCGGCGACACCAACACCGTCCCCTTGTTCGCGTTCGCTGCCCGCCGCCACCGACGCCCGGTCATCCATCTCGAGGCCGGACTCCGTTCAGGTAACGAGACTTCGATGGAGGAGGTCAATCGGCGGATTGCGGCCGCAACCTCTGCCCTTCATCTCGCTCCCACCGAACGGGCATCGAGGAACCTTCTGTCCGAAGGCATCGCCTCCGAGCGGGTGCGGGTCGTCGGCAACCCGGTGCTCGACGCGCTTCGCCTCACCGGTATCGAGGCCGTTCCGGTCGATCAACGTCGGGGAGTCACCGTGACGCTTCACCGGGCTACCAACGTCGATGACCGTGGCCGACTCGGCAGCTTGCTCGATCTCGTGGCGGAAGCCGCAGGACGATTCGGCGAGGTGACCTTCCCGCTCCATCCCCGGACCCGCCAGCGCATCACCGACTTCGGCCTCGAGGACCGCTTGGTCGGCCCACGGATCACCGTCTGTCGACCGCTGCCGTTCTCGGAGATGATCCGGACCATTGCCCGGTCCCGGGCGGTGCTCACCGATTCGGGAGGGCTCCAGGAAGAGGCAGCGTGGTTCGGAGTCCCGGCGGTGGTGCTCAGGCCGACGACACCCAGGTGGGAAGGCGTCGACGCCGGGATCGCCGCGGTCACCGGTGCCGACCGGGGCCGTGCGCTCGCCGCGCTCGAAATGTTCTGTCGACCCGAACACCAGGAACGCGTCAGCCGTACGCCGTGTCCCTACGGGGATGGCCAGACCGCGACGAGGGTGGCTGACCTCCTTGCCGACCCGGCAACGTCGGAACTCCTCACCATCTGTGAGCCGGACGTAGCCGTCGAGCCGCCGCCGCTGTGACCCCGTTCGACGCTGTCCTGTTCGACCTCGACGACACACTGTTCGCTCAGTCGACCTGGCTCGAGGGGGCCTGGCAGAAGGTGGCCAACGCCGCCGAACCGTTGGGGGTGCCCGTTGCCGAATTGCGACGGGCCCTGACCGAGATCGCAGCCGAGGGAACCGCCAAGGGAGGGATCATCGATCGGGCGCTCATCGAGGTCGACCGCCCTCACGTGGCCATCGCCCCGTTGGTCGAAGCGTTTCGAAGCCACGAGCCGACGGCCCTGCCGACCTATCCTGGCGCGGCCGACCTGTTGGGCAACCTGCAGGGGCGGGTGGCGCTGGGGCTCATCACCGATGGCGATCCTCGAATCCAGCGGTCGAAACTGCAGGCCGTGGGACTGGCCGGATACTTCGACGTCGTCGTGTTCTCCGACGAGTTGGGTCGGGAGTTCCGAAAGCCCCATGCTGCGCCCTTCCATCTCGCGCTCGAACGTCTCGGTGTCGAAGCCGGTGCCGCCGCCTATGTGGGGGACAACCCCGTGAAGGACGTGGCCGGCGCTCGGTCGGTCGGGATGACGACGGTGAGGGTGCGCACCGGCGAGTACCGGGATGTCGACGGGGAATTGCCGGCCGATCTCGAGGTCGGGGACTTGTTGGCACTCATCCCGGAGCTGGACCGCCTGCTGAACGCGCCGGACACGATCCGTCCGAGGTGATGAACCAGTCGAACTGCCTACTT
Source organism: Acidimicrobiales bacterium (assembly GCA_024641625.1). Taxonomy (GTDB): domain Bacteria; phylum Actinomycetota; class Acidimicrobiia; order Acidimicrobiales; family SZUA-35; genus JAHECQ01. The sequence continues at coordinate 2,011 of JAHECQ010000534.1, forward strand.
TAAGTGGTGTTAAGCACGCAATGTGGTGTGACATCATGGTCGGGTGGGCTGGAGACGGTGCGTATCCTTGATGTTCGTGGGCGTGCTGTTCGTGGTGTCGGCATCTGCATCGGCCGCAGCACCCCCTGATCTGGAGCGCATCATCCAGGACGAGGTCTATTGGATCTCACTTGCCCAGGTGCCTCCGGGGGCAGGACCGGCGTCGGGAGCAATCGCTCGGTTCCGTCTCGAGGGTGGCTCGGAGTGGGCCTATGTCAGCCCCTATGACGCATCGATCGCCGCCCAGGGGATGTTGGCCGCCGGGAGCCGGTACCACCCGATGGTGAAGTCCTGGATCGAATGGTATTTCTCGCACCTCAATTGGCCGGATTACAGCGGCCTGTACGGGTCGATCCACGATTACTGGGTCAACCCGGTGACGGGCCAAGAGCGGCTCGTGATGGACCCGCTGACCGGGCAGCCCCGGTACGACTCGACCGACGCCTATGCGGGTGTCTTCCTCTCGTTGTTGCGGGACTACGCCGAGGCGGCGCCGACCGACGCCGAGTTCCTCCGCGCTCACCGCTACCAGATGGACGTGCTGGCGAACGTCGTCATCGCGACGCTGCACCCGAACGACCTCACCGGAGCGCGCCCCGACTGGTACGGGGAGTACCTACTCGACAACATCGATGCGGAGCAGGGCCTGGTCGACTACGCCTGGCTCGCTCGGACGGTGCTCGGTCAGCCTGCGGTCGCCAACTACTGGGACGACATGGCGCGGCGCCTGCGTGTGGGCGTCGAGAGGAACATCTGGTTCGAGGATCGCCAGATGTACGGCTGGGCATCCGACCAGCCCAGCCCGTCATGGGCGGTGTTCTATCCGGACGCTGCGGTCCAGGCCTGGCCCCTGATCTACGGGTATGGGTCCGCCAGCCGAAGGCAAGCCCTCTGGTCCTCGTTCAACGCAGCCTGGCCAGCGTGGACGACCTCGGCCGACAACCCG
>JAHECQ010000099.1 GCA_024641625.1 Acidimicrobiales bacterium
ACGGCTATGTCGTCGTCAAGGGCTTGTTCGATGAGACCGAGTTGCTCGAGCTCGAGGCATCGCTCGTTCGACTTCAAGACGATGTGCGCACCGGCGCGCTCGACCGGGCGAGATACGGCGGTGACTACCTGACGTCAGCGTCGGATGCGCCACCCGAGTTCGTCAACTATGTCAAGGACGTCACCCGGCTGTCGGAGCCTGCACACGCAGCGTTCCATCATCCGGTCCTGCTCGCGTTGATCGAACGCTGCCTCGGCGTCGAGCCATGGGAGATGCGGCCTGAATACGGGGCGCGCTTCGGTGTGGTCTACCAGGACGCTCGGCCCGGACAGGAGTCGGCATACACGAGGATTGGCTGGCACTCGGACCATCAGGCCTACCCGAACTCGGACTTCCACCCGTCGATCGCGCTGACCTTCCACCTCGACGCAACGTCGCCGGCCAACGGGTTTCTCCGGGTGGTTCCCGGAAGCCACCGGTGGGGGACCGAAGGTCTGCCGTTGAGGTTCGAGAAGGTGGCCGGGGAAATCGCTGTCTACTGCGACGCCGGCGACGTGCTGCTTCATCATTGTGACCTGTGGCACTCGGCCGCTCGGGCCACCGAGGATCCCCCCGGGGGAGTTCGCCGGCATCTGCGCGGTTCATGGTTCGGTGGGCGGATCCCCTCCGAGGGGGAGGAGCTGGAGGCATTCAACAAGAACGCGGCTCGCTGACGGGCGGGCATTTGCCGTGATGTTGCTCGCAGATCAGAAGCGGTCGTTCGTGCGCTTCTTGGGCGGGGCCTTGAAGGGCGCCTCGAGCAGGGCCTCGAACTGTGCGTCGTCGGGCTGTCGGGGTTCGTTGAGTTTCTGCAGGTAGCTCTTCAGGGCCGCCCGGGCCGGTGGCACCTGGACGCCCTTGACCCCGGCCGAGCGTGCCAGTGCATCCTTTGCCTTGGCCACTCGCTCCTTGCGTTGGGCCTTCTCGTCGTCGGAATACACGCGAGTCACCTTGTTCTTGCGGGCTTCCTCGGCCGCGATTCGACGGGCTTCGGACTCCTGAAGTGGCGTGAGCCTGTTGCTGGGCATGGTGAAGTGGTCTCCTGATGGACGAGCGGTGGGAGAGTCTATCGGCGCGCGCCACGGACTCGGTGGTGGTCGAATGCCCCCGGGTAGAGTCGGGCCATGACTGTTCGAAGCTTCGACTGGATCGGCCACCATGCACGAACCCGGCCGTCGGCGACGGCCATGGTCGACCTCGGGACCGACCGAACGTTCACGTGGGCGGAAATGGACGACCGCACCACACGTCTGGCCAACGCGCTCACGACCGAGTTCGGCATCGGCCACCGCGACCGCGTGGCCGTCCTGGCCCACAACAACACCAATTTCTTCGAGGTGCAGTTCGCCTGTTGGAAGTTGGGAGCGGTGTTCGTGCCACTCAACTGGCGTCTGGCCCTTCCCGAGCTCGAGTTCATCGTCGGGGACTGCACTCCCAAGGTGATGCTCTTCGATGATGACTTCGTCGAAACGGCCGGGCAACTCTCGGAGCTCTGCAACGTCGAGCACCGCATCGGTTGGGGCCACATCGAGAGATCCGATGGTCGGTTCGCCTCCTATGAGGACGTTCTGTCTGCGGCAGAACCCGCAGTCGAGATCCATCCGTCCACCCACGACGAGCTCCTGACGATCATGTACACCTCCGGCACGACCGGTCGTCCCAAAGGGGCCGAGATCACCCAGGGGATGACCTTCTGGAACGCGGTGAACTGTGTCGAGTTCTACAATTGCGGGCCGCGGATGAAGAACCTCGCCTTCCTGCCGCTGTTCCACACCGGCGGGCTCAACGTGTTCGCCAACCCCGCGTTCCACTTCGGTGGCATCAACGTGGTGATGCGGGCCTTCGACCCGGCTGAATGCCTTCGATTGCTCAGCGACCCCGAGCTGGCGATCACCCACTTCATCGGCGTGCCGGCCAACTACCTCTTCATGAGCCAGGTGCCGGCCTTTGCCACCGCCTCGTTCCCCACCATCGAGGCGGCGACAGTAGGCGGGTCGCCCACGCCGGTTCCCTTGATCGAGACCTGGGCGGCCAAGGGGTTGCCGCTGCAGCAGGCCTATGGCATGACCGAGACCAGTCCGCTGGTGCTGGCGCTGAAGCCCGAGGACTGTGCGACGAAGATCGGCTCTGCCGGGCTACCGGCGATGCACACCGAGGTCCGGATCGTCGATGATGCCGGCAACGACGTGGCCGACAACGAGATGGGCGAACTGTGGGTCCGTGGACCCAACATCACCCCGGGGTACTGGAACCGGCCCGACGCCACGGCCGAGTCCTTCCACGATGGCTTTCTCGCCACCGGTGACGCGGCCCGGCGCGACGAGGACGGCTTCTATTTCATCGTCGACCGTTGGAAGGACATGTACATCTCGGGGGGTGAGAACGTCTACCCGGCCGAGATCGAGAGCGTCATCTACCAACTGCCCCAGGTGGCCGAAGTCGCCGTCATCGGGGTTCCCGACGAGAAATGGGTCGAGGTCGGACGAGCCCTGGTGGTGACCAAGGACGCCCAAGCGCTCGATGAGGCCACGGTGATCAACCACTGTCGAGCGAATCTGGCCCGTTACAAGGTGCCGCAGTCCGTCGTGTTCATCGACGAGATCCCCCACAACGCAACGGGCAAGGTCCTCAAGCGCGAGCTGCGCGACACCCACGGTGCCGCCTGAACGGCGAAAGAGGGACCGGGCCAGTGCTCAACGAGACCGTCAAGTTCGACATTCGGTATGACCGGTGGTGTGGCTGGCTACTCGGTCTTTTCGGAAGCGGCCGACGATTCAGTCGGGTACTCGTCACCGAAACCGGACTCGAGGTGCGACTCGGGCCGGCGTTTCGGAGCGTCGTGCCGCGGTCATCGATCAAGAGCGCACAGCGTTGGCAAGGACCGGTCTTCGGTTGGGGTGCCCATGGCTGGCGGGGCCGGTGGCTGGTCAATGGCTCCTCGAAGGGCATCGTCGTGCTGCAGGTCGAACCACCGGCGAGGGGCCGTGTCATCGGATTCCCGGTCAAGGTTGGCGAACTTGCCGTGAGCATGGAGGATCCCGAAGGCCTGTGCGGAGCACTCGGGATTCCCCTCCACGCTGCCGCTCCTCGCTAGGGCCGGCGGAGAGGTGGGCCGGCCCGGGTCTGAGATCGGGGCGAATGCCCCCGACGTTCAGTACTGCTCGCTCTTGTTGCTGTTGATGTCCTCGAGCACCGAGGTTGCGTTGCTGTAGGTTGTCGAGTTGCCACCCTTGGGCGGGAGAGCCAGTGCGGCGCGGGCGTAGAGCACGCTGTCTCGGATGTTCCCGAGCGCCAGGGCACCAGCGCGCTTGCCGCCGACCGCGGTAGCGGCGTTGATGCGTCTGGTGGCCAGGTTGAAATAGGTGGCGAGGAGCTGGGACACGAGCGTCGATGGCTGGCCGGACAGTGCGAAGATCGAACGCACCTCTGCCACGGACAGGGCGCCATTGGGTGCGCTCCCGTCGGCACCATCGAACCTCGAATCCGTGGCTGCGATGCGGGCAAGCACCTCTGGGGTCCATTCGGCCGAATGATTCTGCCAGTAGCCCTGGCTCAACGGGTTCTCCGTGATCACCGCGGTGGCAATGGTCGTGACGGCGGATGCCCGCAGGGTTGGGTACTGGTTTTCGTTCAGGTCCCGGAAGTCTTCGGACACGTTGTTGGTCAGCCCCGTTCCGCCGAGTGCCAACAGTGTCGGTCGTGCAGAGAATGTGATCATGGACGGCCCCGACCGCCCGGCAACGGTGCCGATCTGCCAGGTGAGTGAGGTTGTGCCGTCGGCGTTCGCCAGCACGCTCGTTGGTCGTGGCCCGGCCCCGTTGTCGAGGGCGACGCTGTAGAAGACGTCGGCAGGCACGGTGTCGACGATGATCACGTTGGTCGCATCGCCGCTGCCACTGTTGGAATACGTCAATGTGTACGAGGCTGCCTCACCGGCAGCGACTGCGTTCGATGACGACTTGGCGAGTGTGAGCACCGGCGTGTGCACTGTGGTCGATGACGAACTCGAGTTGTTCGCCGGATGCTGGTCGGGGGTGCCGAGATGATCGCTCCCATGCACCGTGGCCATTCCGGTCAGCACGGTCAGGTCAGCGGTGGGGAACGGGACCGTGCCGCTGAACGTGCGGGAGGTCACGGCGCCCGGTGCGAGGTCGGTCAGTCCGATCGTCACCGCCGCGTTCGGTGCAGCTTCGGTGAGTCTCACGACGAAGGCCGTGCCAGGTCCGCTGTTGGTGACGGTCGTGGTGTAGGTGAGAGTGTCGCCGGGCGTTGCGTCCGATCGGTCGACAACGGTTGCCGTCCTCAGGTCGGGTCCGAGCGTCGCCGCGTAGTTCGCCTTGAGGATCTGCGACTGGAGAAGGTTGATGTCCCCGGGGTGCCCGGTGGTCGTGGCGCCCGATCCAATCGCCGAGTACGCCATGTTGTACTTGATCTTGGACCAGTCCTCGTTGCCGATCAGTGTCTCGCCGGGCGACGGAGTCAGTCCGGGGGTTGGCGAAACGCCGTCGTTGCCGCAGCCGGTGATGGCCGTGAAGTTGTTGAGGTCCACTGTCTCGGGAACCGCCGGATTGCGGGAGTCGATCGTTCCGTTTCCGTTCCAGTCCAACGCGACGTTGCCTGCGCCGGATCGGATTCTCGTGCCATCGGGAGTCCATTGAGTGAGGTCGGTGCCGTCGCCGATGCCCTTGGACTCGTCGAGGTCTGCCTCGTCGAGGTTGGGCAGCGCCGAGTTCGAATAGGCGAATCGTGACGTCCCCGGTCCGGTTGGTATCCCGGTCACCTGGAACAGGTAGTTCATGACGCTGAGATAGTTGGGCTTGCAGTTGATCCCGTCCTGGCCGCCATGACCCAGACCGAGGCAGTGGCCGAGCTCGTGCATCAGCGAACCGGCCTGGTCGGTGTCGGTGCCGACGCCACCGGGCGGCCACTCACCGAGTGAGATCAGGAAATCCTTGTTGTCACGGCAGGACAGCCCTGACGCCGAACTGCCCGCCGCCTGGTCGTGGGCGAAGATCGCGTAGTGGAAGAAGGGTCGTTTCCACTTGTTCAGGTCGGCGAATCGAACCAGTCCATAGTCCACGCCGTTCATGTCGATGACGGGCTGCTCGAAGATCGGGGTCTTGACGTCCAGGATGAGGTCGATGCCGCTCGCTTTTCGGGGAAATCCGGCGTACGGGCAGGGCGTCGTGGCCGGCACCGGTGCCCGGTCGAAGCCGTCGACTGCGATCTTCATGGCTGCATCGGTGGGTCGGTGCGTGTGGCCGTCGGGAGCGCCGCTCATGTAGTCGATTTGCACGGCGACCGTCTTCCGGCACGGATCCGCACCCATCGCGGCCATGTCGGCAACCAGATTCCCGTTCTCGTCGCGTATTCCGTTCAGCTCGACCTGGTCGGGGATGCCGTCACCGTCGGTGTCCTTCTCGCCGTTCTCCAGGACATGGAAGAAGAACTCGGTCTGGGCGCCGTCGTTGTTGCCGTGCTCTGTGTCGCCGTCACCCATGACCGAACCGTTCTGGGCGGTCGGTGTCGGCGCCGGGACATTGGGTTCGGAAGTCGACCACGTCCGGCTGACCAGGTCGAAGGTCAGATCGAAGCTGTATTTGTTGTCGATGGGACTGACATCGGTGATGTCGTCACCGCCATTGAGACCCGAGTCGTAGTCCCAGATCTCGATCGTGATGCCGGCGGTGAGCTGGTTCGAGGGAACAGCTCTGGTGAACACCCAGCCGGGGGATACATCGGCGGTGTCGTCGGGGGCGCGCGAGCTTGTCTCGAACCCTTGACCGTCGATGTCGACCCGGGCGTAGAAGTCGGCGTCGCTGTTGCTGTCGGGACTCTGAACTTGTCGGACACGATCGATGACGATGGTGACGTCCGTGGTCGTGGGTGCCGCCGACGCCGCAGCCGGGTGGATCACCGCATGCGCACTCGCCGTCGATGCCATCAGCACCGAGGCCAGTATCAACTTGACGGGCTTTCGCCCGACCCACGTCCAACCGAGATACGCCATGGCTTCCCGACCTTTGCTGCGAACCGCGTGGTCCGTGAGCTGGTGATGAAGCTAAGCCCATACCGGCGGTTCGGCAAGGAAATCCTCGGCGTCGGTGTCGGCTCAGAACGAGGCGTGGCCACGCCGGGACGGGCGGCCCCGGACGTCCTCGGCAGCCAGGACACCTTCGGCGACGAGCGCGTCGAACGTGTCCTCGGACATCCCGCCCAGGCCGACGAGCACCGCCCGGTTGTGCTCGCCCAGAAACGCCGCCTCGGCGGCACTGGGTTCCCCGTCCAGGGCCGAGAACTCGAGAGGGAACGATGGGACGTCGAAGTGGCCGATGACCGGGTCGGTCGCCTTGGTCACCACACCGGTTTCGCGCAACATCGGATGCTCGGCAACCTCGTCGACGGACAACACCGGTGCCGCGGGGACCCGGTGCTCCTGCAGTCGTGCGACCGCGTCATCCCGTGACGGTTGGGCCATGACCCAGGCGTCGAGAAATGCGTTCACCGCCACCTTGTCATCCTCTCGGGAGCGCCGGCCGGCCCATGGGTGACCGGGGTCCATGAGGTCGAGTCGGTCGAGAGCAGCGCACAGATCGGCCCAATGGCGGTCGCTTGCGGCGCAGATCATCACGTACCCGTCGACCGCAGTGAAGATGCCATAGGGACAGGCCATCTGGTGGAACCGTCCCGAGCGGGTCTGTATCACCTCACCGTTGGACAGCGACCACGACTGGATCGATGTGTCGTGGGCCTGCATGTACGAACCGAGCAGCGACACCCCCACACGCTGGCCCTCGCCGGTCCGTTCTCGCCAGAAGAGCGCGCCGAGGACCGCAGCGAGGCCGTTCACCCCGGTGAGCACGTCACCGATCGCTGCACCGTTGAGTACCGGGGGCTCGTTCCGGTGGCCGTTCAGCGAGGTGATCCCGGCGTAAGCCTGCGCGACGGCGTCATAGCCCGCCAGATGGGCCATCGGGCCCGACTGTCCGAACCCGGAGATCGAGCAGAAGATCAACGCCGGGTTGCGTGCCCGCAACTCGTCGTATCCGAGGCCGAGTCGGTCGATCGTCCCTGGACGGAAGTTCTCCACGACGATGTCGACGTGTGGGATCAGATCGAGCACGGCCTGGCGGCCCCGAGGGTCCTTCACATCGATGCACAATGAGTGCTTGCCCCGGTTCACGGTGAGGAAATACCCGCTGCGACCGTCCCGGACGGTGGCCGAGTGGCGGGTGATGTCGCCACCCGGAGGTGCTTCGACCTTGATGACCTCGGCTCCCATCTCTGCCAGGTATCGGGTCAAGGTGGGGCCCGACAGCACCTGGGTGAAGTCGAGCACACGGAGCCCCTGGAGCAACGGGGTGTTCACCGGGCGAGCGCTTGGCTCGGCCCAGGCAGGCTGTCGGGAGGCGCCGGTTCGCTGCGTCCGATCAAGGCGAGCGCCACCTGTTCCGATCGCGCCGTGGCATCCAATGGTTGCGTTGGCATCTGCACGGTCCTGATTGGCATCTGCACGGTCCTGGTCGTGGGTACCACCTTAGCGAGCGCCGCCCTCCCGATCGAGATCGACACCCAGTGGGTCGGCCATGGTGCCACGAGCGACCCCACCGCTACCAAGTCATCAACGCATCACCTACCCTCTGGCCATGGGGATCACTGGGTTGAACTGGGGCATTCACAATGGCTGACGTGATTGTGGTCGGCGCGGGGAATGCAGCGTTGGTGGCTGCCTTGTCGGCGGCCGAAGACGGCGCATCGGTGATGGTCCTCGAGGCAGCGCCGCTCACTACTCGGGGCGGGAACAGCAGGTTCTCCGGAGGGATCTTCCGCATCGCCCACGATGGCATGGATCATCTCCGGCCGCTGCTCACCGACGACGCGCTCCACTGGGCGGACAAGGTCGAACTGGATCCCTATCCGGCGGATCGCTACCTGGCCGATCTCCAGTTCACCTCCCAAGGCCAGTGCGACCCGGCTCTCACCGGGGAGATGGTGCGTCGCTCGTACGAGACGGTGCTGTGGATGAAGGCCAAGGGTGTGCATTGGGAGCTGGTGGTCGACAAACTGTTCGACCCCGAGAACTTCGACCCTGCTGAGACCTACACCCTGCCGCCGGGCGGGGCGCTGCGCGCCACTCACGAAGGTTTGGGCCTCATGCGCGATCTGTTCGCCGCGGCCGAAGCCGCGGACAACATCGAGATCCGCCACGGCGCACCGGTGCACGAGTTGCTCATGGACGGATCGACGTGCCGGGGCGTTCGGGTCCGCGGTATCGACGGCTTCGACGACCATCTGGGCCGCGTCGTGCTTGCCTGCGGCGGCTTCGAGTCGAATCCACAGAAGCGTTTGCAGTACCTGGGTGCCGGTTGGGATCTGGTCAAGGTGCGGGGTACAGCGTTCAACATGGGCACGGTGCTCGATGCCGCGCTCGACGCCGGGGCCGCGCCGTCGGGCCATTGGGGCGGCGCCCACGCCTCTCCGCTCGACGCCGACGCCCCGCCGGTTGGCCAACTCTCGATGACCGACAAGCTCAGCCGCTACTCCTATCCGTACTGCGTGCTGCTGAATCGAGACGGCGAGCGGTTCGTCGACGAGGCATCCGACGAAGTGTGGCTGACCTACGCCAAGACAGGATCGGCCATCAGGGAGCAGCCGGGAGCATGGGCGGTGCAGATCTTCGATCAGCGAACCGTTCGGCTGCTCGAGCCGCGTTACAGCACGGGAACGCCGATCGAGGCCGATTCGATTGCCGACCTGGCCCACAAGCTGGGGCTCCCCGCGGAGACGGCGATGCGCACGATCGAAGCCTTCAACGCTGCGGCCTCGGCGGAGGGCGAGTTCGAACCATTCGTGAAGGACGGTCGGAGAACGGCTCCGGGGTTGTTGCCGCCGAAATCGAACTGGGCACTGCCCCTGGACTCCCCCCCATTCGTCGCCTATCCCGTGTGCTGCGGTATCACGTTCACCTACGGCGGCTTGAAGATCGACACCGAGGCCCGAGTCATCGACACCACCGGTCAGGTCATGACGAATCTGTATGCCACCGGCGAGATCGCCGGTGGATTCTTCTATCACAACTACCCAGCCGGCTCCGGCCTGGTTCGCGGTGCAGTCTTCGGTCGCATCGCCGGCGAGTCCGCAGCGCGCGGCGCATGACCGAACTGGTCATCCCCACCACCCTGATGCGAGGAGGCACCAGCAAAGGGGTGTTCGTCAAGGCTTCCGAGCTTCCCCCGGCCGGCGCCGTTCGTGATCGATTGCTGCTCGCGCTGATGGGCAGCCCTGATGCCATGCAGATCGATGGTCTGGGGGGAACCCATTCGAGCACCTCCAAGGTGATGGCCGTCGGTCGGTCCGACGACCCCGACGCCGACATCGACTACCTGTTCGCTCAGGTGGCCGTGAACGAGGCCGTCGTCGACTATCAGGGAAACTGCGGCAACCTCACCACCGCAGTCGCCCCCTTCGCCATCGACGAGGGCCTGATCGCCGTCGACGCGAACGCCGAGCAGGTCGAGCTGACCCTGCGGAATCTGAACACGGGAGTGCGGGTCCGGGCCGTGGTACCGCTGGTCGGCGGTCGCTGCGCCGTGGAGGGTGCACTGGCCATCGCCGGAGTGCCGGGCACCGGCCCCGCCATCACCACCGATTACCTCGACCCGGGAGGTTCGGTCCTTGGATCGGTGCTCCCCACGGGCAACGCCGTGGACCGCATCACGTTCGGTCGCAGCGATTCGATCGATGTGTCCATCGTCGATGTCACCAGTCCTCATGCCTTCGTCCGTGGCACCGACGTCGATCTCGGTGACCTGGCTCGACTCGAGCTGATCAGAACGGCATGCGGTGCAGCGGTGGGCCTCGAGTCCCCAGCCATCCCTCGGCTGATCATCGTCACTCCATCGAAGGACGATGACGCCGACATCCAAGCGCAAGCGGTCTCGATGCAGCGAATCCATCATGCGTTCCCCATGACCGGAGCGCTGTGCCTGGCCGCGGCGGCGCGTATCGAGGGAACCATTGCCAACGAGGCGGCCTCGAGGCGACCCGTGATCTCCGCTCCCGGCGTGACGATCCGGCTGCGGCATCCGAAGGGCGTCATCGAGCTGCGGGCCGATGTCGATGGCGACGAGGTCAGGTCGGTGGGCGTCACCCGCACGGCTCGACGGTTGCTTCGGGGCGACGCGTTCGTGGTGCTGTCGTGAACCGCGATCGCAGCCGTGACCGTCCTTCAGCGCTGACGCCCGGTGCTCGTTTCCGGGAGCTCCTGGCCGAACCCGGCATCGTGGTGGCTCCGGGTGCCTACGATGCCATCACTGCCAGGGTGATCGCACGCCACGGTTTTCCGGCTGTCTACATGACCGGAGCCGGCACCGTGAACGCTCACCTCGGCCTCCCCGACATCGCGCTCGGAACTCTGACCGAGTTCGTCGAGAACGCCGGCCGCATCACGTCGGTGGTCGACTTGCCACTCATCTGTGATGCCGACACCGGCTTCGGTAACGCGGTGAACGTCATTCGCACGGTGCAGGCCTTCGAACGGGCAGGCGTGGCCGGCATTCACATCGAAGATCAGGAAAGCCCGAAGCGATGTGGTCATCTCGAGGGGAAACGCATCGTGGCGGTCGAGGAGATGGAAGGGAAGATCCACGCTGCCTGCGAGGCCCGCCGTGACCCTGACTTCGTGATCATTGCCCGGGTCGATGCAGCGGCGATCGAGGGAGTGGATGCGGCCATCGAGCGAGCTCGTCGCTACGCGGATGCCGGCGCTGACGTCATCTTCGCCGAAGCCCTCACCTCCGCCGACGAACTCGGCCGGTTCGGGTCGGCGGGGGTCGGCGTACCACTGATGGCCAACATGACCGAGTTCGGCAAGACCCCCTATCTCACCGCAACACAGTTCGAGGACCTTGGCTTCGACGTGGTCATCTTCCCCATGTTGGCCTTCCGGATGATGCTCGGCGCGGTCGATGCCGCCATGGGCGAGTTGTCCTTGACGGGGACACAAGCGGGGATGATCGACCGAATGAAGACGCGGGCCGAGCTGTACGACCTCATCGACTACGAGGCGTGGACCCAGGCCGAGGACCGTTGGGTTCGCGACGCCGATCCGATCGGCGATGTAG
>JAHECQ010000535.1 GCA_024641625.1 Acidimicrobiales bacterium
CAGTGTGCGCAGTCCACGCAGCGCGAGGAATGCCTCCAGGGCACCGGGCACCGCGCCGCCCAGCAGCCGACGCTCGATCACCGCGTCGAACGCCCGGTCGTCATTGGTGACGAGGATGCCGGCCATGAGATCGCTGTGTCCGCCGATGAACTTGGTCGCGCTGTGCACGGCGAACGTGGCACCCAGGGTCAGCGGTTGCTGCAGCAGGGGAGTGGCAAAGGTGTTGTCGACGACCGACACCGCTCCAGCCGCCGCGGCGGCTTCGCACAGCGCCGGTACATCGGCGATCTCGAGCAACGGGTTGGACGGTGATTCGATCCACACGAGGTCGGCGCCGGCGAGGTGTTCGATCCATTGGTCGGTTGCCGCGGTGGGGAGACGTTTGACCTGCCAGCCGAGGCGGTCGACACCGTTGGCCAACACCATGGCCGCCCCCTGGTAGAGGTCCTCGGGGGCGATGATCCGGGCATGCGGTGGTACCGAGTCGAGGATGGCCGAGATGGCCGCCATCCCGGAGGAGAACGAGAGGGCCCGTCCACCCTCGAGCGCGCCGACGGCTTCTTCGAGCGCCGACCAGGTGTCGGTCCCGTCGCCTCGGCTGTACTCACGATCCGATACCCCTGCCTCAGGGGGTCTACCTGCGGCAAGTGCCTGTGCGCTCGTGAAGCTCGATGCCGGCATGATCGGCACGTTCAGCGGCTGACCGCCTCCGGTGGGCCGCCCTGCCTTGACCGCGATGGTCTCGGGTCGAAACGCGGATGCGATGGGATGGCCATCATCGGTGGAGTGGCTGGTCGAGGCTGCGGTCACCATGGAAGAGTACGGTATTGGAGCGGTACGGTGGTCCCTATGAACAACTCACCCCGGGGTTCGGCCATCGTTGTGACGGTGTCCGACGGCGTGATGGCCGGCACTCGCGAGGACCGCTCCGGCGATGCCCTGGCCACTCGCTTGATGGAGGCAGGATGGGTCATCGCCGCCCGCCGCCAGATCCCCGATGGCATCGACGCCGTTCGGGAGGCGCTGATCGAGCTGGCCGAGGGGTTCAGCGGGGTGATCGTCACCACCGGTGGTACCGGTTTCGGACCCAGGGATCTCACCCCCGAAGGCACCCGAGAGGCCATCGAACGCGAGGCCCCGGGCCTGGCCGAGGCGATGCGCCTGTGCAATCCCGACGGCCTCGGTCGGCTGAGTCGGGCGATTGCCGGCACTCGCGGTCAGGCGTTGATCCTGAACACACCGGGATCGACCAAGGGGACGGTCGAGACCCTCGAGGCCGTCATCGATGTGCTGCACCATGCGGTCGATCTGCTCGCCGGTGCCCGTCCGCATTGATCGTTCCGAGCCGGGAGGAGCGGTGACGACCGACGAGGAGTTCATGGCCCAGGCGATCGCGGCGGCTGCCGAGAGTCGACTGCTCGCCCCGCCGAACCCGTGGGTGGGGGCGGTGTTGGTCGCCACGACGGGCCACGTCTTCGTAGGTTCGACGAAGCGTCCGGGCGGGAACCATGCCGAGCGCGAAGTGCTCGACGCCGCCGGAGCACTGGCCGCCGGATCGACGCTGTATTCGACCTTGGAGCCCTGTGACCATCAGGGCCGGACCGGGCCGTGCACCCAGGCAATCATCGACGCCGGCGTGACCCGGGTCGTCATCGGGGTGACCGACCCGGACCCGAAGGTCGCCGGGCGGGGGTGTTCGCGTCTCGAGGCTGCCGGGCTCACCGTCGAACTCGGGGTTCTGGCCACCCATGTCGCTGAGCAGCTTGCCCCCTATCTCACCCATCGGCGAACCGGACGGCCCTACGTCGTGCTCAAACTGGCCGCCACACTCGATGGGCGGATTGCGGCGGCCGATGGCTCGAGTCAGTGGATCACTTCCACCGCGGCACGCCTCGATGCCCACCGCCTGCGAGCCGAGTCCGACGCGATCCTGGTCGGGGCGGCCACAGTTCGTGACGACGATCCCCGGTTGACCGTGCGTGGTATCGAATCGCCTGATGGCCGGCCGATCCGGGAGCCGCTTCGGGTCGTTCTCGGACGTGCACCCGAGGGCGCTCGTATCCACCCGTGCATCGAGTACTCGGGAGAGCTCCCGCCGTTGCTGGAACAATTGGGCGATCGGGGGGTTGTCCAATTGATGATCGAAGGTGGGGCGACCGTGGCGGCAGACTTCCATCGACTCGGCCTGGTGGATCGGTATGTCCTGTACCTGGCTCCGGCCATCATGGGTGGCGACGACGGTCGGCCGATGATGGCGGGGCCAGGGGCGGCTACGCTCGAAACTCTCTTCAGGGGCCGCATCGACTCGGTCCGCCGGCTCGACGAGGATCTTCGGATCGAGCTCATCAGATCCGACTCGCCCACGACAGAACCAGCTGCGACCGACCCGCACAGGACGGAACCCCATGTTCACCGGAATCGTTGAAGAACTCGGATCGGTCGACCGCCGCGATGGCCAGAAGCTACGGCTCCGGTGCTCGAAGGTCCTGGCCGACATCAGCCTCGGCGCATCGATCGCCGTCAACGGCTGCTGTCTCACGGTGGTGGACTGGGATACCGACGCCGGATGGTGGGAGGCGGACGTGACCGAGGAGAGTTTCCGTCGAACCCAGTTGGGTGACCTCGGGGCGGGGGACCCGGTCAATCTCGAACGACCGGTTCGGCTCGAGGACCGCCTCGGGGGCCACCTGGTCCAGGGTCACGTCGATGCGGTCGGCGAGATCATCGTTCCGGCGCCCGATCTCAAGATTCGGGTCCCCGAGTCGCTGCATCGCTACTTGGTCGAGAAGGGTTCGGTCACCGTCGACGGTATCAGCCTCACCGTGGTTGATCCGGCGCCCGATGGCTTTACCGTAGCCGTCATTCCCCACACCGCCGAGGTGACGACCCTGGGTCGCAAGGGCGTCGGCGATCGAGTCAACATCGAGGTCGACGTGATGGCCAAGTACGCAGAGAAGCTCCTTGCCGGGTTTCTCGCCCCACCGACCCCG
>JAHECQ010000100.1 GCA_024641625.1 Acidimicrobiales bacterium
CGGGGATGGCCTCGGCGGCAGGGGAGTACGTCGGGCCGCTCCTGCGCTCGGGGCCCAGACGGCGAGCATCCTGACCGAACTGGGGAGAACCGCGGCAGACATCGACGCGCTCCGCGCAGCAGGGATCGTCTGAGGAACATGATCTACGAGATTCGCAACTACCACTACGAACCGACCCTCCTTCCCCGATACAAGGTGTGGGCCGAGGAGCACGCGCTGCCGTACCTTCGTGCGAACCTCGATCTCGTCGGGTTCTGGACCACAGCCGACGAGCCGGCCATCGTCACCGGTGCGCCGCTGGACGAGCTCGGCTCGGCCACGGTCACGTGGATCATCCGCTGGCCGGACATGGCCACCCGACATGCGTCGACGGCGGAGATCTACGCCACCGACGAATGGCGCAAGATCCTCGAGACCCATCCAGGCCGTCAGTACTACCACCGAGTGGAAGCAAAGTTCGCCGAGGAACTCTGACCCTCGTCCCGTTTCGCCTCACCTCACGCCTACCAGCCATCCCAGGAGACAACATGCAGTTCGGATTCAGTGCACCCTTTCGCGGCCCCCTGGCCAACGCCGAGGACATTCGAGCGCTCGCGCAGCGGGCCGAGGAACTGAACTTCGACGTGCTCACGGTGGCCGACCACATCGTCGTTCCCCAGACCATCGGCGCCAACTATCCCTACAGCGAGACCGGCGAGTTCGCCTGGACCGCCGACGGCAGCACCGACTGCATGGAACAGTTCACCTTGCTCGCCTGGCTCGCGGCGGCGACGACCTCGATCCGATTGCTCACCTCGGTCATCGTCGTTCCCCATCGGAACCCGTTGTTCATGGCCAAGTCGCTGGCCACCACCGACAAGCTGTCGAACGGCCGAGTGCTGGTGGGGTGCGGGACGGGATGGATGCGCGAAGAGTTCGAGGCGCTGAACATCGAGGACTTCGACGCGCGGGGTCGGGTGACCGACGAGTACATCCGGGTCATGAAGGCGCTCTGGACCCAGGACCGGGCCGACTTCCACGGCGAGTTCATCGACTTCAGCGGCGTGGCCTCCGACCCCAAACCGGTCCAGAAACCGCATCCTCCGATCTGGATCGGGGGTGAGTCGATGCCGGCCATTCGGCGTACGGCCGCCCTCGGCGACACCTGGTATCCCTTCGGGACGAACCCCAAATTCCGGATGGACACCATCGACACCTACGTTGCTCGCCGGGATCTGCTCTTCGCCGAGGCCGCACGGGTGGGACGTGACCCGGGCACCATCGGCCTGGCCTACAACTGTGCGTTCTACAGCGAGACGCCTCAGGAGCGCCCCGATGGCACCCGACTGGCCTTCACCGGGTCACCCGAGGACCGCGCCGCGGACATCGCTGCGCTCGAGGAGGCCGGCGTCACCACCATGATCCTGAATCTGACCAGCAACGATCGTTCGCAGATGATGGAACGTCTGCAGGCATTCGGCGAAGAGGTCAGGCCGCTCCTCGGCGACTGAGGCCCCGTCACCCTCGGAGGCCCCTGGCCGCCGGCAGGACCGCGAGACGACCTTTGGGATACCGTGGGTCGATGATCGAGATTTCGGCTCTGGACCACGTCGTGCTGTGCGTCAGTGATGTCGAGCGCTCGGTGGCGTGGTATGCCGAGCACCTCGGGCTACAAGCCGAGCGGCTCGAGCAGTGGCGACGAAGGGAAGTGCCCTTCGTCTCGCTCAGGATCGACGCCGGCACGCTGGTCGATCTCATCGAACGCGAGCCCGACGGTAGCAACGTCGATCACCTCGCCTTCGTCACCGACGCCGCCGGTTTCGAAAAATTCTGCGCCCTCCACGAGGCAGCCATCGAGATGGGTCCGAAGTCGCTCTTCGGGGCCCGTGGCCAGGGCGACGGTGTCTACGTACGAGACCCCGACGGACACCGCGTCGAGGTGCGAACCTACCCGTGAGACGACTTCGTCGGGGCCACGCGGAAGTCCTGGCGAGGTTCTTGTTGGCCGCTCGCGGAGGAACCGGCGGCCGAGCGGTCTAAGGTGTCACCAGAGTATGCCGCAAGGGTCTGCTCGAACCAGATGAGAAGAGAAGATCAATGCAAGGCACCGTCAAGTTCTTCAACAGCGAAAAGGGCTTCGGCTTCATCTCACGTGACGGAGGGGACGACGTGTTCGTTCATTTCTCCAACATTGCGGGAAGCGGCTACAAGACCCTCGACGAAGGTCAGGTCGTCGAGTTCGACATTGCGCCCGGCCGTAAGGGTGATGAGGCACAGAACGTTCGCGTAGTCTGAGTTTCTGAACAGCGAACGCCGCCGTTTCTCGGTCTTCGGGCCGAGGGGCGGCGGCGTTCGACGTTTTGGGGTCCTAGGGCGTTGGTGTCCTGGGCGGATCAGCCAGTGCGGATCAACCAGTGCAGCTCAACCAGTGCAGCTGAGCCAGTGCCGGCGTGTCAATGGGGAAGGCCGGCCCTGAGGACCGCCCAGGCGGCCTGCCCCTCGGCGCTGCGGAGCCACGACAGGTAGTCGGATCGGCCTCGTTGCCGAAAGACCGGAGTGGCGAACAGATCAGCCCAGAACGACACCGGCTGCAGCGTCGTCTCCATGGACGAATCGAATTCGGACCAGTTGCGAGCGTGCTCTTCCGACCGGAAGAGATTCATGCCGCCTCAACGGAACGGCCGGGTGTCGGCCGCACCTCCCACCGGACTTCGGGTGTAGCCGACCATGGTCGGCGGATCGATGGAGAGAATCTCCTCGTCACGGAGCTCGATCGACATGGGCTCGCCACAATCGAGGCAGGGAGCCTCGATTCGGATGGTCTTGCCGGGGAAGAGCCAGCGCACGGCCAGCGATTCAAAGCCTCATTGGGCAAACCATCGTTGGTCGCCGTCGACGCTGACGCGATACTGCGTCGGCTGAAGGTTGAACGGAGGAAACGACGCGATGTAGTCGGTTCCGGGATGCAACCAACCCGGCACACCAGCGGCGAAGATCTCGCCGATCAGTCTCTTGCCGTCCTCGATGGCGACACCGAGCTCGTTCGCCAATTCCGTGTGATGAGGGGCCCGACCCGTTGCCACCACTTGCTGCATGATGGCCGCATAGGCACGATCGAGCTCGCTGATCTCAGATCCGGGTTCGTCCATGTCGCTACCGTAGTTCGGTCACCGAGCCTGCGCCGTCGGATCGATGCAATCGGGCGACCATCGGTCGCCAGTCGATGGCCGCCGTGCCGAGGTAGTAGATCGACACTCTGTCGGCCAGCCGGCCGTACCGGCGAAGGATCTCGTCGGCGACCTGATCGGGCGGGGCAACCACGCAGTAGGTGTGCAGCATGTCGTCACTGATCAATTCGCCCATCTGCTCCCACTCGTTGCGTCGCGATGCGCCCAGGAGTGGCTCGTGCACGTGGGCGAACCCATGATGCTCCAGAACGCTCACGTAGGCCGGCGTCGACGCATAGAAGGCGATCTGTCGCTTGATCGCAACCGCCGCCTCGTCGATCTCGGCCTGGGTGTTCCCCGTGGCGACATAGCAGGTGAACGCAATCTCGAGGTCGGCCGGCGATCGTCCGGACTTGGCCGCCCCTTCAGCGAGCGTCGGCCGGATGACCTCTTCCAGGTACGACGGACTGGTGAAGCTGTGGCAGGCGAAGAGATCGGCCACCTGACCGGCGACATCGATCATTCGCGGCCCGACTCCGGCCAGCATCACCTTCGGTCGACCAACGGGATTCGGTGCTGGGCGAAAGAGCGGATTCATCAGGGTGTGCCGGTAGAACTCGCCCTGGAAATCGAGCGGAGAGTCGTTGTCCCATGCGTCCCAGATGGCGTGCAGCGCCAGGACGTATTCCCGCATTCGGGCCGCTGGTCGGCTCCAGGGCATCGAGAACCGCCGGACGATGTGCGGTTTCACCTGGGTTCCGAGTCCGAGGATCAGCCGACCGTTCGAGAGTTCGTGGACATCGTTGGCGGTGTAGGCCAAGGCCATCGGGCTTCGGGCGAAGGCAATGGCGACCTTGGTCCCCAATTCGACGTGGGCCGTGGCCTGGGCCGCGATCGTCAACAGCACGAAGGGGTCGTGGACGGTCTCGGGCACCATGATGCCGTCGTAGCCGTCGCGTTCGGCGCCGGCGCATGCGTTGGCCACCGAGGCAATGGACGCTCCACGGCCGGGGCCGCCGTCGACCTTCAGCGTGGGTGATGATTCGTTCTCCACCACAGGATCCTCTCAGATAAGGTCGCCCCATGTCTGATCCCGTCGCAACCCCGGTCACCGTCACGAGTCACGAACACCGCGGCGGCACCGTTGCGGTGTTGACGATGGACCACGGCGAGAACCGGTGGAACACCAGCTTTTCACGCGCCTTCGATTCGGCGATCGACGAGGTGCTGGCGATCGACGGTCCGGTGACGATGGTGACGGCGTCAACCAACGAGAAGTTCTTCTCCAATGGCCTGGATCTGGCATGGATCACCGGGCAGAGCGACGCAGAGGCCGACGGGGGCGACCGTCGGGCATTCAACAACGAGGTCATGGGGCTGTTCGCTCGGCTCATCACCTTGCCGATTCCAACCGTGTGTGCCATCGGTGGGCACGCGTTCGGCGCCGGCCTGATGATCGCGCTGTGCCACGACATCAGGGTGATGCGCGAGGACCGGGGTTTCCTGTGCGCCAACGAACTCGAACTGGGATTCGCCATTCCCGAACCGGAGTTGGCGCTCTTCGCCCACAAGATGTCGCCCGATGCCTTTCATCAGACCACCGTCCTGGCCAAGCGCTGGACTGCGGCCGAGGCGCAGGCTGCCGGCATCGTGCAGGACACCGTTCCCCTCGACCGTGTGGTGGAGGCGGCGATCGAGCGGGCGGAACCGGGAGATCACCGGCTGGACGAAGGAGCGTCTGTACGGCCAACATGCCGCGGCCATCTACGGGCCCCATGGCCCCGCCTACCTGTTGCGTCACCCTGCTCGTTACGGCTCCGGGCCAGGGAAGATTCCCTCGAGCCATCAGTGACCCTCTGCGCCCGAGCAGGGCGGTCGTGCCCGGGCCGCCAGGTCAGAACGCTTCGGCCAGGAGCAACACGCCGAAGAGCACGAAGGTCGCCGCCGCTCCGATCTTGACGGCGCGCTCAGGAAGGCGGGCACCCAGCTGCTGACCGACGACAATCGCCAGGCCATCGGCCGCGACCATGCCGAGCGTCGACCCGAGCCAGGTGCCGAACAGGTCGTGGTCGGCGGCCAGGGTGACCGTGGCCAGCATCGTCTTGTCGCCCAGCTCGGCCAGGAAGAAGGCCACCGCCACGGTGACGAAGACTGATCGAACCAGGCGTCGGGAACGCTCGATCTCCTCGTCGTCCAATTCGTCGCCCCGAAGCGTCCACGCCGCGAAGCCGAGGAACGCAACACCGGCCACCGCCGAGATGGCTCTGGTCGGCAGAGCCTCGCCCAGCGCGGCCCCGAGCGCCACGCTGATCAGATGGACCAGCGCCGTGGATACCACGATGGCCGCGAGGATCGTCGTTGCCCGATAGCGGGCCGCGAACGTCATGGCCATCAGCTGGCTCTTGTCGCCGAGTTCGGCGACGAAGATGATGCCGAAGCTGACCAGGAAGGCCGACAACTGCGATCAGCCTCCGCTGCCGGGGCCGAAGCCCAAGAGGAACCCGACGGCGGTGACCGACCCGATGAACGCAGCTGCGCCCAGGAAATCGACCGCGGAGGTGACGATCGGGACACCGAAGGTGTCCGGGTCGGCGTTCAGCCGGGTGGCGGTGATGGTTCCATAGTACGAAACCGACACCGCGAGGCCCACGGCGGCGAGTGCCCCGAGGAGCGAGACCGCCGTCATGGCACCAAGGCCCGGACTCTTCTGGCCCAGGGCCAACGCGACGACGTGGGCACCGATCCCGTTCACCACGTACACCGGGGCGGCCAACAAGGCGAGGGAGCGAATGTCGGCTCGTACCGACGACGACGGCCACAGCGAAGGCTCGACGATGCCCAGATGAAGGCGCGTGGACAAGCTGTTGGACAGGATGCCTCCGAGCGCACCCGCGCTCGAGACGAATGCCGGAACCAGGATCAGCAGGGCCGGATAGTCGCTGAAGGTGCCCAGGCGATGCTCGAGAACCAAGCCCGCGAGTGTGGACAACAAGGCGGCGACGGTCAACACGGGAAGCGATTCGCGAATGATGCGGCGCAACCGCTCGATGGGCGAGATCCAGCCGGCGGCCGCTGCGGCAACGGCCACGGCGACGATCGTGAGGGGGATCGACCGGCCGACGAACGACCGTGAGACCAGAAATGACGCCCCCCACAACGTGGGCACGGTGATGACGTCGCCCAGCGTCGATACCACCGGCGTCACCAGGGTGTCGAGGTCCCATGACCGGCGAACGGCCACCGACACCAGGATCAGTGTGGCGGTGAGCACCGCTGCCGACGCCAGTGCCCCACCGAAGAACGAGATCGTGATCAGATCGGCCAGCGAGACGACGCCCGGGACACCGAAGATGGCCGCCACCACTGCGGCCAGAATGGCCAGCACGATGGCCATGAGGGTCGAGAGCGCGACGGTGGCGGCCGCGTTGTCGCCGACGACTGTGCGGGGTTGGAGAGAGTTGCGGTACTCGCCGGTCTGGATTGCGGTGCTGATGCGGCTGCCGGCGGCAGAGAAGACGTTGCCTCGCAGTCCAATGGCTGCGGGCATCATGACCAGCAGCCCCGGGAATCGTTCGAACGTCTGGGTGATCGAGCCCAGAATTGCCCCGGCGACGAGGCTGGTCAGGCTGTTGATGGCCAGCGCGATGAGGGTGTGTTCTGCACTGGTGAGATCGGGGCCGAGGACCCTCGACAGTTTCCGGAGCCCAGCGGCAGAAGAGGGGGTGGTGCTGCCCGCTCGAAAAGACTGCAGCGCAGGGCGGCGCATCGGCTCGGCTCAGCTCTCTGGATCGGCAAGGGCATCGAGTCGGGCCAACAGCTGGTCACGAATGGACACGCCGGGTTCGCGCGCAGGTTCGCCCGTCCGACGCCAACCCAGGCGAGATGAATAGAGCAGCGTCGGTTCCTTCAGGCGACCGAAATCTCCAGCAGAGGTGACACGGGCGAAGAAGAGGTGATGATCCATCGGCCGGCCCCCGATGGTCTCCTGGATGTCGATCACCTCGCAGCGCATCCACGCAATGCAGTCGGCCACGACATCGACTGGTCCATTGGGATGATCGCCGTCGGCCTCCACCAGATACTCGTCGGCCAGGTGGCGGAATTTACGACCCGGATACGAAAAGTACTGACCCTCGGCGACCTGGTCGGCGCCGAGCACCGAGACGGCGAACTGGCCCGACGCCTGCATCAAGGGATAGGTGTCGTGCTTCGGCGACACCGAAGCCATCACCAGCGGTTCTTCGAAACTGACCTGTGTCACCCAGTGTGACGTGTAGGCGCGAACGACTCCATGTGCCCGAGCCGAGACGACCTCGACCCCTTTGGTCATCTGGCCGAGTCGGGATTTGAGGTCACGATCGATCACGCGATCACCCTACCCACTGGGGCTGAGCGACACGGCTCGCCACGCCGTCGAACTCGGTCCTAGGTTGTGCCGATGAGCGTTGAACCCTTCTACGATCCAGATGTCCAGGCGGCTCTCGAGGCCGGTCCCCGTTTCGGCGTGGTCAATGCGGCCACACTCGAGAAGATGCGGGCCGACCGCACGCTGTCGAACGAACAGGTCCCCCTGTCCGACGCAGTGAGTCGAACCGACATCACCGTTCCCGGTCCCAGTGATGCCCCCGACATCCGTCTGCGTGTACACCGGCCTCGCGACGCCGAGGGGACCCTGCCGTGCCTCTACTGGATGCACGGCGGCGGCTACGTGATGGGATCCCCCGAGCAGGACGACCTCCGCTTCGATCGCTGGTGCCAACGCTTCGGCATGATGGGGGTGGCCGTGCAGTACCGTCTCGCCCCCGAGCACCCCTACCCGGCGCCGATCGAGGACTGCTACGCCGGCCTGAAGTGGGTGAAGGAGCACGGCAGCGAAGTGGGCATCGACACTGCCCGGATCGGCATCGGCGGGCCCAGCGGTGGCGGCGGATTGGCCGCGGCGCTGGCGTTGGTCGTACGTGACCGGGGCGAGTTCGACATCGCCTACCAGATGCTCATCTACCCCATGATCGACGACACTCGCACCAGCGTGACCGCCAACTGGAAGGTGCCGGTTTGGAGTCCGGAGTCGAACGAGTTCGGATGGCGTTCCTATCTGGGCGAACTGTTCGACTCGCCGGACGTCCCGGCCCACGCCGCGCCATCGAGGGCCCAGGATCTGTCGGGGTTGCCACCCACCTATGTGATGGTGGGAACGCTCGACGGCTTCGCCGACGAGGACATCACCTACGCCCAGCGGCTGAATCAGGCCGGTGTCCCGGTCGAGCTGCATGTCTATGCCGGCGCACCACATGGCTTCGAGGGGTTCGCCCCGACCGCGTCCGTCAGCCGACAGGCACGCCGCGACATCAACAACTGGCTGGGTGCTCGGTTGGCGTGAGCCTGTCTGCGACAAGGTCGTCTGCGGTGAGGTTGTCTGCGGTGAGGTTGTCTGCACTGGGTCGTCCGCGCTGGGTCGTCCGCGCTGCAGGGAGGACGAACCCTCAGGCACCCCGAACGACGTCGAGCAGCGCAGCAACGTCGTCGGGCAGCGCAGAACCCCGCCACGCCACCATGAGATCCGGCCGGATGAGGGTCATCTCGGCCTCGTAGATGGCGTGCACCTCCGGCTCGGAAATGGAGACGATGTCGATCGGTAGTCCGATCGCCTGGGCGGCAACAAGGAGCGCCTTCACACCGGCGACATGATCGGCGGCCGCTGACTTGCCCATCAGGACGAGGTTGAAACCCTTCCCGAGCTGGTCTTGGAGCGCGTCCCCGTTGTCGAGCCACAAGTGTGGTGCCCGATGGCCGGGACGCGCGGTCGGAACATAGCGCCGAGGATCATCCTCGGTGGGCAAGGTGCCGTCGGCAATGACGATGTTCGAGTCCTCGTAGCGATAGCCGAGCAAGGTCCCTGACGAGGCCACCAGCTTCTCCTGGTCCTTGATGTCCACGGTCAGCGCGGCGCGAACTGCGTCTCCTGCGGCTCCGTCGTCGTCGAGGACGTCACCATGGTGCATGACGGCGAACAGACGATCGAAGCAGTCAGCCGCCTCCTTGGTGTTGCGGTGCCCGATCGGGCGCCTTTCCCCGTCGTAGCTGTCGAGGAGTCCCGGGCCGGCCCATCCGGCCAATGTCGCCTCGAGCTTCCATGCCAGATCGATGGCGTCGGAGACCCCGGTGTTCATACCGAAACCTCCCGTGGGACTGAACAGATGGGCGGCATCGCCGGCGAGGAAGGCCCGACCCCGCCGGTACGCCTTGGCCACCAGCGCGTGAGCGGTCCACGGCTGGATCGATCGGATCTCGATGTCGAAGTCGGCCCCGACCACGCTCCGGATGGCCTCGATCGGATCGATCGAGGTCCACTCCTGGTCGCGGTCCAGAACGAGGTGGTAGGTGTAGGTGCGATCGTCGTCCCAGGTCAGCAGGAAGCCGCGATGATCCCGGTGGAGCGGGAAGAAGATGTTGCCGTGCCCGAAGCGGTGGTGGTTGATCATGTCGGGTGCGTGGAAGTAGACGGAGACGAACGAGGCAAGGTCGGAGCGACCCTCGAGGCCGATGCCGAGCTGCCGCCGAACCGTGGACCGGCCGCCATCGCACCCGACGAGATAGGCCGCGTCGATGGTCTGCGTCCGGCCGGTCGACGTCTGCTCGACCCTGCAGAGCATCGAATCGACGGTTTCCTCGAACCCGACGAGCCGCCAGCCGAAGCGGACATCGAGTTCGGGGCGAGTCCGTACGAAGTCCAGGAGGACCGACTCGACCTCGTCCTGTCCGGTGATCGTCTTGAGGTAGGGCGACCAAAGATGCTCGTCCTCGGCGTAGTCGCCGGATCCCCGAGA
This sequence comes from Acidimicrobiales bacterium, assembly GCA_024641625.1. GTDB lineage: Bacteria > Actinomycetota > Acidimicrobiia > Acidimicrobiales > SZUA-35 > JAHECQ01. The sequence continues at coordinate 9,974 of JAHECQ010000100.1, forward strand.
CAGGACCAGCTCGTCGAACGGTGGCAGGGAGACCCGATGGATCTCCCGTCCGTGCAATGTGGTGACCCAGAGGTACTCGGCGGGGAGGCTGGGCGGAATGCCCGCTCGGGTGATGGCATCGTCGATACCCCAGCGGCGGTAGTACTCCATCGTCCGGTTGGCGACCGCGTTTGCCCGCGGATGCCGATTCAGTGTCTCGCGCTCCTCGACGACGACACATTCGACGCCCCGCCAGCCGAGTTCGGCCGCAAGGCTCAAGCCGACGGAGCCGCCGCCGGCCACGACGACAGGTACGTCCATCAGCGTTGTCCCGCAAAGCGAGCCAGGTCACGGCGGGCGTCGAGGAAACGGCGAAGGACCTCGTTGAACTCGTCCGGACGTTCGATGTTGCTCAGGTGCCCCGCATCCTCGATCACGTGGAGCCGGGCGTCGGGAAGCAGGCCGAGCATCTCCTCACCGATGGACGGCGGGGTGAGGCGATCGTCGGAACCGAAGATGAGCTGGACCGGCACGTCGATGTCGGCCACGTCGTCGGCGCGTTCGAAGGTCACCGTGGCCCGGAGCGTCTTCAGATACGACTCCACGTGCAGCGCCGTGATGCTCCTCGTCAAGGCCTGGCGCGCCTCGGCACCGGACTTGCGGCCGATCAGCGAGTCGACCAGGGCGGGGGCCAGGTCGGCCAGTGTCCTGCCCGAGCGCAGTGGCTTCTCGCGCAGCTCGAGGAACTCCCGCTGCTTCTCGGGGCTGAGCGACGACCGGAAGCCGTAGAAGCAATCGCACAGGGTGAGTGTCGCCACACGCTCGGGGTACCGGGCGAAGAAGTCCATCAGAATGCGGGCGCCCATCGACAATCCGACCAGGTGCGCCTTGTCGATTCCGAGCTGGTCGAGCACCCGCACGATGTCGTCGCCGAAGTCGGTGAACGCCAGGTCACCCTCGTAGTCGTCCGACGCGCCGTAGCCCCGTGCGTCCCACGCAACGGTGGTGTAGTCCGAGAGCGCACGGATCTGCTCGACCCAGTTGACCCGACCGCCGCCGATGCCATGCAGGAACATCACCGGGGGTCCGCTGCCCGACACATCACAGGCCAGCTTCGGCGTGCCGTCGATCCAGGTGATGTCGGTCGAGGAGCCGGCGGCCACCGGATCA